>DATIXX010000037.1 GCA_035518095.1 Burkholderiales bacterium
ACAACAGCGCCGCAGGCCAAACCGATCCATATTCCGAGCGCCTGATGTTGCAGTCCGAAGCCCAAGCCGAACCCGACCGTGGTGGCCACGCCCCAGAAGGACTTGCATGGCAGCCAATACGAGCAGCAGGAGCGCGGCGTACGAATCGATTTGGCGCGCGTCGCCGTGGTTTGTGGGCGCGATCCCGAAACTGCGAATGCCGGCAACTCGCCAAAAACGGAATGCGGGTCAATTTTTTTTAACGTTTGTTTCGGTGGGCAGGAATAGGCAGGTCATGGCGCTCGATCCCGCGCCGATTATCCAAAACGCGAAAAAACCGATGGTATAGGCGGCAATCCGGTCAGCGGGAATCAGGATACCGAATAGGGTGAGATCAACCGGGTCAAACAGAGAGAAGTAAATACCGGTTGCCGGGATTGCCATCAAGAATGACGGCCACAAAATCCATATCAATTGGCGCATTGGCTCACCTAAAATAGTTTATCAGCGCTATTCGGGGGTCGCAGCTAATGTCTGGTCTTGTGGCGCAGGATCCCACCACGCGGATAGACGCCATGTTGCAGAGTTATCTTCCAGCACCAGCAGATGACGTCCGGATCCGTAGGAACCCAAACGACCTTCGTAGGTGCCAGCACCAATGGAGCGTAGGGATATGACCTGCTCTTCCCCGGATCGAGATGTGTGCGAGATCCGCATGCGTATGCTCGCCGGCAATGGCCCGTCGCCGGAGAGAAATACACGGACGCCCGCGTGCTCGGGACTGATCAATAGCGTAGCCCGGTAATGATGTGCGGCGGCGAATTCATCGCGCTTTAACGTCTGATTAATTGCAAGGCCCTTCTGGTAATAATCCTCGGTCACGACCCCATCGTCGGTGTGAATTGCGAGCCACAGGGTGAAAAAGCCGGCAACGACCACGATAAATGGCCCGGATATTAAAATCCACGGCCACGGTTCTTTGTACCAGGGCTTTGTGGTTTGCTCTGCATTAATCGGCGCCATAGGTTCTTCCAGTCAACACAGTTTTCAACGAATCAGAAAAATCGACTTCTCGTTCACTGCAATCCGCTTGTCTTCGCTCGAGCGCACGTGAAACTGAATCGGGTACGCGCCGGGCTTGGATGATCCGGGCACGGCTTGTACCCGAACCGGAACGGTCAGCGAGGAAACGGCCGGCACTTCAATTGGCTGTCCATCGGTTATCACTTTAATTCCGTTGAGGCCTGAAGCGCTGGCGATGTAGCGATGCGCGGCTTCGTCCGTATTCATGATCTGCAATCGATAGACGTTTTCGAGAACGCCGTTTCCCAATTCGCGAACCAGCGTGCCGCGGTCGCGAATCACGTTCACCTTGAGCGGCTCACGCAAATAGAGCGCAGTGCCCGCGGCGATGATGATGGACCATAAAATGGCGGTGTAAATCAGCACGCGCGGATGGAATATGCGCTGCACCATCTGCGTCCAGCTCAAATGATTCTCCAGCGCATTTTCGGTCGTGTAACGGATCAGCCCGCGGGGATAACCCATCTTGTCCATCACCTTGTCGCAACCGTCAATGCAGGCGGCGCAGCCGATGCATTCGTACTGCAGCCCTTTGCGAATGTCGATACCGACCGGGCACACCTGCACGCAAATTTCGCAATCCACACAGGTGCCGAGCCCCGCCGCCTTGTAATCGCTACTGCGGCTGCGCGCGCCGCGCGGCTCGCCGCGACCGGCGTCGTACGTGATGACCAAAGTATCGCGGTCGAACATCACGCCCTGGAAGCGAGCGTAAGGACACATGTATTTGCACACTTGCTCGCGCATCCAGCCGGCATTACCGTAGGTAGCGAAGCCATAGAACAAAATCCAGAATGTCTCCCATGGCCCCAAGCTAAGCATTGCGACTTCGTGACCGAGCGTGCGAATCGGGGTGAAGTAGCCAACGAAGGTGAAACCGGTCCACAGCGCGACCGCAATCCAAACTGCATGCTTCGCGCCTTTGACCGCGATTTTGCGAGCACCCCACGGCGTGGAGTCGAGTTTCACCCGCCGCAGCCGGTCTCCCTCGATCATTTGCTCGATCCACATGAATATTTCGGTGTACACGGTCTGAGGACAAGCATAGCCGCACCACAGCCGCCCGGCCACCGCGGTAAACAAGAACAGCGACAGAGCGCAGATCACGAGGAGCACGGTGAGGTAAATGAAATCCTGCGGCCAAAATACCAAACCCAGAATATAGAATTTGCGTGCGGCAAGGTCGAACAACACTGCCTGCCGACTGTTCCACTGCAGCCAGGGCAGCCCGTAAAAAATAACTTGGGTCAAAATCACAAAGAAAACGCGCCAGCCCGCAAACAACCCACTCACCGCCCGCGGATAGATTTTTTTGCGGATTTCGTACAGCGCCTCGTTTTGATCCGCGGCAGCCGCTGTGGCCATCTTAGCCACCGAAATATTTTGCATGGGAAGCTGCGCGTTCACTGCCGGCTTATTGGTTCGTCGGTACCGGCTTTGCATCGGCCGCTTGAGCGGGCTCCGTTTGCTGCGCGGGGTGCGCACCGGGTGCATGGGAAAAACTGTAGACGTAGGCCGCCAGCAAATGCACTTTTTCCTTGCCTAAAAAGTCCTTCCAGGCGGGCATGGTGCCGGTGCGCCCGTTGGTAATCGTTTCGATCACGGTTTTTTCGGAGCCACCAAAGAGCCAGATATTATCGGTTAGGTTAGGCGCGCCGAGCGCCTGGTTGCCTTTTCCTTCCGGGCCGTGGCATGCGACACAATTGGTTGCAAACTTTTCTTTTCCGGCTTTTGCGAGCTGTAGATCATATTTGCTCCCTGAAAGAGATAACACATAGTTTGCCACCTGCTTCACACCCTGTTCCCCGAGCACCGGTCCCCAGGCCGGCATGACACCGGTGCGCCCGTCCAGAATAGTGGTCTCGATCGTTTGTGGCTCTCCGCCCCAGAGCCAGTCGTTGTCTGTGAGATTCGGAAAGCCGAAGCCTCCGCGCGCATCGGAACCATGGCATTGCGTGCAGTAAGTAAGGAACAGGCGCTCGCCAATGGCATGCGCCTCAGGATTCGCAGCCAACGCGGGAACGTCCAGCTTCGCATATTTCGCAAAAATCGGACCGTACTGAGCTGCAGCCTGTTGCGTTTCCTTGGCATACTGGCCGCGCGAACTCCAGTCGAGAACGCCTTTAAAGCTGCCAAGACCCGGGTAGAGCACGAGATACAACAGCCCAAATGCGATGGTGATGTAAAACAATCCCATCCACCAGCGTGGCAGCGGGTTGTTATATTCCTGCAGGTCTTCATCCCACACGTTACCGTGCACTTCCGGCTGCGCCGGGCCGGCCGCGCGCTTGCTGCTCATGGCTCTGAGCAGAACAAGGCAGGCGAGGATGCTCACCAGCGTGATGACGGCGATATAGCCGCTCCAGAAACTGCTCACAAAATCGCTCATTGCGTTACTCCTTCAGTTTTCCATCCCCGGCCGCAGTGTCATTCCGTGCGTTCAGGTCGTTGTCGTCTTCGAGGAAAGGCAATTGTGCCGCCTGGTCGAATGCGGCCTTGCTCCGGCCGCTCCATGCCCACCACACAATGCCCACAAACGCTGCGAAGCTCACAACTGTGATGATTACGCGCAAATCATTGATGTCCATTTTTCACCTCACGTTCTTAAGCGCAAGGCCCAAACATTGCAGATACGCGATCAGTGCATCCTGTTCAGTCATGCCGGTGATTTCGTCTCTGGCGTTTTTGATATCCTCGTCGCTGTACGGTACCCCGACGCGGCGCAGCGCGCGCATCTTGGCGTCGATGTCACCGGTGTAAAGCGGCGTTTTGGCAAGCCACGGATAAGCCGGCATGTTCGATTCCGGCACCACGTCGCGCGGGTTGTTCAAATGCAGTCGGTGCCACTCGTCGCTATAGCGTCCTCCGACCCGCTGCAGGTCCGGCCCGGTGCGCTTGCTGCCCCACAGGAAGGGGTGGTCATATACAAACTCGCCGGCCACCGAGTAATGTCCGTATCGCTCGGTTTCAGCGCGGAACGGGCGGATCATCTGCGAATGGCAATTGTTGCAGCCCTCGCGGATATAGATGTCCCGTCCCGATAGCTGCAGAGCGGTATAAGGTTTCAATCCGGTGACCGGTTCGGTGGTGGATTTTTGGAAGAACAGCGGAACGATCTCCACCAGTCCGCCGACGCTCACCACAGCTATGATGAGCAGGATCAGTACCCCGACGTTCTTTTCAATAAAATCATGACTTGCTTTCATGGCTCTTTCCTTATACTTCGGAATCGTTTTCGGTGGCACGCATGCGGAACCGACGCTTAGGCGGTAACCAGCTGTGGTATCGGCGCGTCCACCGGCGCCCGGCCGACCACGGTTTTGAAGACGTTGTAGGCCATGATCAGCATGCCTGACAGGAACAGGATTCCACCCAATAGACGTATGCCGTAGAACGGATATGTCGCCTTCACGCTTTCGACGAAGCTGTAGGTGAGCGTGCCGTCGGGGTTGACCGCGCGCCACATAAGGCCTTGCGTCACGCCGGCGATCCACATGGCAGCGATGTACAGCACTACCCCCAGTGTCGCGATCCAGAAATGCAGCGAAATCAGGCGCACGCTGTACATTTTGGTCTCGCCAAACAATCGCGGGATCAGGTAGTACAGGCTGCCGATACTGATAAATGCCACCCAGCCCAGCGCTCCCCCGTGAACGTGGCCGATAGTCCAGTCGGTATAGTGCGACAGCGCGTTCACAGTCTTGATTGACATCATCGGACCTTCAAATGTGGCCATGCCGTAAAATGAAAGCGACACAATGAGGAATTTCAGTATCGGGTCTTCGCGCAATTTATACCACGCGCCCGACAGCGTCATGATGCCGTTGATCATGCCGCCCCAGGACGGCGCAAGCAGAATCAGCGAAAAGATCATGCCCAGAGACTGGGTCCAGTCCGGCAGCGCGGTGTAATGCAGATGATGCGGACCGGCCCACATGTACGTGAAAATCAATGCCCAGAAATGCACCACCGACAAGCGGTATGAGTAGATCGGCCGCTGCGCCTGCTTGGGGACGTAGTAGTACATCATCCCGAGAAAGCCCGCCGTCAGAAAGAATCCCACTGCGTTGTGCCCGTACCACCACTGCACCATCGCATCCTGCACGCCGGAATAGATGTAATACGACTTCCAGACCGTGACCGGAATTTCCGCGCTGTTGACAATGTGGAGCAGGGCGATAGTCAGGATAAAGGAGCCGTAAAACCAGTTGGCAACGTAAATGTGCTTGGTCTTGCGCTTAAAGATGGTGCCGAAATAGACGATGGCATAGGCGACCCAAACCAGCGTAATGAGAATATCGATTGGCCATTCCAGCTCGGCGTATTCGTGCGAGGTGTTGTAGCCGAGCGGCAGCGTGATGACCGCAAGCACGATTACCGCCTGCCAGCCCCAAAACGTAAAGGCAGCCAGCCGATCACAGAACAGCCGCACCTGGGAAGTTCGCTGCACCACGTGATATGAGGTTGCAAATAACGCCGAACCCGCGAACGCGAAAATCACCGAGTTGGTATGTAATGGCCGCAGCCGCCCATAGGAAAGCCAAGGTATTCCGTAAGTGAGATCGGGCCAGATGAGTTGCGAGGCGATCAACACGCCGACGCTCATGCCTACGATTCCCCACACCACAGACATGATGGCGAACTGCCTTACTACTTTATAGTTATACGTGGTTTGAGTTTCCATTTTTTACTCCCGGTTCAAAATCAAACGTTACTGAAATCTTTGTTTTAATCCTTTTCCACCTCGGTGTTGCTGCGCGGCCGCGAATCCTCTGGTACTTGTGCGCCATCATCATCCAGCAAGATACGAAAGCCGGCACCTTCGAGGTCATCGAACTGGCCGCTGCGTAGCGCAAGCCAAAACACGAAACCAATTAAAAACACCAATACCACGCTTAGCGGTATCAACAGGTAAAGGATTTCCATGGCGCCATTAGTCTCATTTGCCTATCAAAGCGAGGTCGGTTTGCGCGGCGGCTTGCACTGTAGCCTGCGGTGCCTTAGCTTTACCCCGCAATCGCAGGGCATTTGCCACAACTAAAAGCGAACTCGCCGACATGCCGATGCCCGCCATCCATGGACTAACATGCCCTGTCATGGCAAGCGGCAACGCAGCCAGGTTGTAGACCAGTGCCCAAGTCAGGTTTTGACGGATTACGCGCAGCGTCATGCGGGCAGTCTTAATGCCGGTCATGAGATCGCACAGCTTGCCGGAAATAAGAACCATGTCGGCGCTGGCGCGTGCAGCGTCGGTGGCTTGCCCAGTGGCGACCGAAATCTGCGCCTGAGCAAGTACCGGCGCGTCGTTCGCGCCGTCACCCACCATGGCGACTACCGCCCCGCTCGCTTGCAACTCACGCAAATAAGCGACCTTATCCGCTGGAGTGGCTTCTGCTCGCACATCTTCGATTCCCAATTCGTGAGCGACGGAACGCGCGACCTCGACACTATCTCCGGTCAACAAGTGAATCCGTTTGCCCAAGTGACGCAGGTACTCGATTAGCCCCTTTGCGTCAGCGCGGAGCAAGTCGTCAAGCATAAACACCGCCAGCCAGCGCTTAGCATTGCCAAGGCCGATGAGCGAAGCTCCATCGGGTTGGACTGCGAGCTGCATGGGCAGTGGCTGGCCTGTCAGTTCTGCGACAAATTGCGGCGTGCCCAGACGGTAGCGCATACCGTCCATGATTCCCTCGACGCCGCGGCCGGGAACATTGGCGACAGTGCTTGCCGCTACAGTATTGACTCGGTGTTCTGAATCAGGGACGGATAAATAGGCGCGGAGCGCAGTGGCAATTGGATGTTCCGAGCCCTGCTCAAGCGCCCGGGCCAATGCGAGGCATTGCGTAGCCGGTAGCGCGCTAAGCGGACGCACCTCCCGCACCAGCATGCGTCCGACGCTGAGTGTTCCTGTCTTGTCGAAAACAAAATCGCTTGCGACCGCGAGCGTCTCCAGCGCGTGTCCGCGCGTGATCAGCAGCCCCCTTGCTGCCAAGCTACCGGTCGCGGCAACCAGCGCCACCGGCGTGGCGAGCGACAATGCGCACGGACAGGTCACAACGAGCACGGTGACGGTAATCCAAAATGCCTTGCCCGGATCAATCGCGTACCAAGCGAGAAATGTCACCGCCGCAATTAGCAGCAAGCACAGCACGAACCAGCTCGCCGCCCGGTCCGCCAAGCATGCGATGCGCGGCTTGTCGGCGAGCGCCCGATCCATCAGCCGCACAATGCCCGCCAGCGTCGAATCCGGTCCAACTTTCTCTACGCGCATGACCAACGGACTGGTGAGATTAAGCGTGGCGCCGGTGAGCTCCGCTCCGGGGCCCTTACGATCAGGCCGGCTTTCGCCGGTCAACAAGGATTCGTCGACACTACTTTCGCCCTGCACGACTCGGCCATCGGCGGGAATACTCTGGCCCGGCGGAATCAGAACGTGGTCGCCGACTTTTAGATTCGAGGCAGCAACCTGCTTCTCGCGATTTGATGCGGGAAAATCCACGAGCAACAGCGCCTGCGCCGGGATAAGCTTCACCAATTTCTCCACGGCGTCGCAACCGCGGGCGCGCGCACTCATTTCCAGGTAGCGCCCGCACAAAAGTAAAAACACAAACATCGTGATGGAGTCGAAGTAAACCGCCCCATGCCCTTGTACGGTCGCCCAAACACTGGCAAGAAACGCGCCGCCAACGCCCAGCGCAACCGGCAAGTCTATGCCTGCTCGTCCATGTTGTAGATTGCGCCACGCGCTGCTGAAAAACGGCGCTGCCGAATACAGCACCACCGGAAGTGTGAGAACCAAGCTTGCCCAACGCAATAGCGCGCCGATATACGATGGCATGTCGCCATCGCCCGCAATGTAGCCAGGAATGGAGTACATCATCACCTGCATCATGCCCAAGCCCGCGACAAACAGCCGCCACAAGGCCGCATTGCGCGCCTTGCGCTGCGTTTCCTCTTGCCGTGCGGGGTCGAATGGATGGGCGCAGTAGCCGATTGCTGCCACTGCCCGCAAAATCTCGGAGAGCTTGATGCGGGCGTCGTCCCAGCGCACTTGCGCGCGGTGCGTGGTGTAATTAACGTCAACGCCCAAAACTCCCGGAAGGCGGGCGATGCGCTGCTCGTTAAGCCAAACACCTGCGCTGCACGTGATGCCTTCCAGGATGAGCGAGGCTTCGCGTACGCGTTCGGCGACATGATGCACAAAACTTGCTTGGAACGTGGGATCGTCGTAAAGCGTATGTTCGTTCAGCAGACCAGGTGGCGTTTCCGCAGCTGCGCGGGGCAGCGCCGTGCGGTAGCGGTAGTACTCGGCGAGACCCGCCTGAACAATGGTCTGCGCCACGCCCAGGCAAGCCGGACCGCAGACATCACGTTCCTCGCCGTTAAGACAAAATCGATAATGTATCCCGGCCGCGAACGGCAACCCGCAATGAAAACACGTGCGTCCTCCATGAGCTTCCGCCAAGCCGGGCGGCAAAGCGGACATGGTCGTGCGCAAGACGGTGTCAGACATGTGCTTTGTGAGGAAAATTAGTGGTTGGCAGTCCGGCTTTCCATTATTAAGAGAAGCAAAATATACAGAACGGGCAGGCGTCTATTTGATCCAGATCAAATCAATGTGCTGCCTGATTCGCAGACTTTTGCGCCTTGACTTGACCGCCCGGCATGAAATAGTCGCTCCGATGCCCCGCCCCCTCCAGGTTATCATCAGGAAGTTGATATGCTCCTTGCGTGAAGGCACCCGCCCGATGTTTTTTTGCCAAGACGATTGAATTTTACTTTAGCCAATTCCGTTGTGCGAGAGAGATGAATGGGGCCTTGCAGCGAAGTGTGGGATGCCTGTCAAGTCCAGGGAGGCGGAAATTCGGCAGGCCACTGAATAAATACCATCTATTGCTCATTTGTATGGCGTCCAAGATGGGTGCTATTGATGCTCCGCAAGATATTCCGCGCGCGGGCGCCTGATTTTCACAAAGTCTTACTTGAGTCACCGGTGATGTCGCCGGTCGGACCCATGCTGTAAATGCGAATGCTGACTGATGCGAAGCGTCAATGAAAGCGAGCGGTCTGAATTGGGCGCATAATAACCTAAAATAAGGGTTGAATTCGAAGTGGTTTTGAGAATGGCAGGAGGACATGGACCGGCAAAAACGACTTGAGCTGGCAGTACCGGTCAGTACGGTTGATCACGCCCTCGGACGGGCAGATGCCCCACTAACCATCGTCGAATACGGCGATTTTGACTGCCCCAATTGCAAGCAGGCGGTGCTGGTCGCCAAGTTGCCGCTAGATCGATATTCACGCCGGGCACGCCTAGTTTTTCGACATTTTCCACAAGAGGAAATCCGCCCGCATGCTCTTCCTGCCGCACCCGCCGCGGAAGCGGCGGGTGCGCAAGGCAAGTTCTGGCCCATGCATCACCTCCTGTTCGGAAACCAGCAACAGCTGAAACTCAAACAGTTGGGTGGTTGCGCGGAACGCTTGGAACTCGATATGACGCGCTTCCGGATTGAAGTGGATGAGGAGATCGCTTCGCAGCGCATCCGGGAGCAAATCGATAGCGGCAATCGCAGCGGTGTTCGTGCCGCGTCGATATTCTTCATCAACAGATGGATTCAGGGCATATCATTTGGACTCCAGGTACTCGAAGCCGGTGTTGAGGAGGCATTTCAAAAGTGATTTGTGCGCGCTTGGAATTAAGCGGAGTCAGGCGCAGGACAGGAGTTTCATGTCAGTTCAGTGCAGCCACCTGAAACTGGTAACGACAGACCAACCGGGCAACCCGGGCTGCGAGGAGTGCCTCGCGATGGGAGATACCTGGGTGCACCTGCGGCTGTGTCGGACCTGCGGACACGTCGGCTGTTGCGACGATTCGAAGAACAAGCACGCCACCAAGCATTTTCGCGCAACTAAACATCCGATTATTACCTCGCTTGAACCCGGCGAAAACTGGAGCTGGTGCTACATCGACGAGCTGTTAATGGAGCTCAAATGATTTTCAAACCCAACGTTTGCAATGGCTGAGGCCTACCCTTCGCCTACGCTCGAAGCGCGCCGCGCGCAGATGTTCCCGGTCCTTGATCCTGAGGATCTCGCGCGCATGCGCCGCTTTGGCGCGTTGCGGGGGTATGCCGACGGCGAGTATTTGTTCGAGACCGGCAAACGCAGCCCAGGTATATTCGTCGTGCTCTCGGGCGCGGTGCGAATAACG
The DNA here is from genome assembly GCA_035518095.1 of Burkholderiales bacterium. NCBI lineage: Bacteria > Pseudomonadati > Pseudomonadota > Betaproteobacteria > Burkholderiales > Burkholderiales bacterium. The sequence goes on from DATIXX010000037.1 coordinate 10,274, forward strand.
GGGCGTGATGGACACGGACGTAATTTCACGATCACGGAACTGGGCCCCGGAGGATTTTCGGGCGAAATTGGACAACTGTCGGGTAAACGCGCATTTGTAGATGGTGTTGCCCTCGGCCCCGTTGAAGCGCTGCTCATCGCCCCTGAACAGCTGCGCGCCCTTTTGGTCGCACAAGCCGAGCTGGGCGAGACAATTATGCGTGCGTTGATCCTTCGCCGCGTCGGTTTGCTCGAGACCGGCGCCGGCGGCCCGGTGTTGATCGGTTCGCCTGGCTCGTCCGACGTCGTAAGGCTGCGCGGATTCCTCACGCGCAATAGTTATCCGCACGCGCTTTTTGATCCCGCAAGCGATGAGGACGCGAAAGCGTTTATTGATCGCTACGCCCCGCGGCGCGAGGATATGCCGCTCGTGGCATGCCCTGACGGATCGGTGTTGCGCAACCCCACGGAGAACGAGTTGGCCAAATGCATCGGCATGCTTGAGGCCGACGGTGCAGACGAGATACATGAGGTTGCCGTCGTGGGCGCCGGGCCCGCTGGATTGGCAACTGCGGTATATGCCGCCTCGGAAGGACTGTCGGTACTCGTGGTTGACGCGCGTTCCTTCGGCGGGCAAGCCGGGGCCAGCGCGCGCATCGAAAATTATCTCGGCTTCCCTACCGGCATATCCGGGCAAGCTTTGGCGGGACGCGCGTACAGTCAGGCGCAGAAATTCGGCGCGCGCATGTTGATTCCCGGCGAGGCCGTGCGCCTTGACTGCAGCCGTTCCGATGCCCTCGATCCAATCGCGCTCCACCTTGCGGACGGGCGCGTTATTCGAAGCCGCACGGTTGTAATCGCGAGCGGTGCGCGATATCGCCGGCCGGATTGCGCGAACTTGCAGGCGTTGGAAGGGCGCGGCGTCTGGTACTGGGCGTCGCCCATCGAAGCAAAAATATGCGCGGGGGAGGAAGTGGTGCTGGTCGGGGGCGGCAATTCCGCAGGGCAGGGTGCCGTATTTCTTGCTGCGCATGCGTCCAAGGTATGGATGCTGGTGCGCGGTGCAGGCCTGGCGGCGAGCATGTCGAGATATCTAATCGACCGTATCGCTGCAATTCCCAACATCGAGCTGCGCACCCGAACCGAAATCGTTGGCGCAACCGGTACACCCGAGTCGGGCATTGAATCAATTCGCTGGCGGCAACGCGACACGGGACAGGAGGAAACACACGCTATTCGCAATGTGTTCCTGTTTCTGGGTGCGGATCCGGCGACTGAATGGCTTAAAAATTGTGACGTTGTCCTTGACGACAAGGGGTTCGTTCGTACCGGCTCCGAGCTGCCGGCTGCTGACACGCGTGTGAAGAACGGACGGCGCTGGCCTCTTGAAACCAGCGTGCCGGGCATTTTCGCGATTGGCGACGTACGCGCAGGATCAGTCAAGCGCGTAGCAGGCGCGATCGGCGAGGGTGCCGCGGTGGTAGCGCAGATTCACGCGTACATCGCGCGATAGACCTCTGCAGCGCAACCCAACGTAGGTATCGTCCGCTCAGGGATTTTTCCGGCGCATTCTTGACGAGCGTGAGAAATATGGTCAAGGGGTGAACCAAATAGCGGGAACCGGGACTATCCAACCGGCTTGCGCGCGGCGATGCTTGACGCATCACCATAGACTGATTCAATCATTAAGCCACCGCAGAATCTCGGCCTCGGCTTCAAGCCAGTCCCGCAGTTCTGACCCCGGGACGAAGTCGCGCTGTTCTGCACGATAATATGCTGCCACAGCAATCCAATTGTAAAGCTCTGACGGATTAATTTCGGCGGTACGCGAGGGTTCGGCCCTAATGGTTCGGTTGGCGGATTTGCCGGGCTTGACCAGTCTGTTTGTCTTGCGCGCGACCGCCTTGGCGTGATGAGGCTTGCGCGAACTTGTTTTCTTCGACTTCATTGTCAAAATCCTTCTGTCGTCAGAGTTGGTAAGCTACCGATTGAATTTTGCGTTTTGCATTTATGTTGTGTTGATCCAAGTCGTGAACCGCGGAATTGCTGCTCACAGAAGCTGCTCGCCGCGCGCGCATTCACTGGATATTTGTGGGGATTGTTTGTCCTGACCTATCAAAGAGACTCATCCACGGATAACTTGTGTGTTGACGTATAGCATTTAATCTTGGACCGCGTTTTGATTTAGATCAAACCGTACGCCTGCGCAAATTCAAACTGAATCAATACTGCAACGATTCCTAGCTTGAGTCGCTTGGTGGCAAGAGGAACCGAGCAATAGGATGACGCAGTTACATCGCAAATTGCACCAATACGGCTCGCTGCTGATACATTTGACTGCGACACTAATCTCGCCTACGCAAAAGTTTATCGATCGCCTCGATCTGCGCCCCATTCCTGGAGGATCTGAATATAGTTAGCGCGCTCAAAGGCGGCGGTGTCGCTAACCTTGCTCTGACTCATTTGTCCGCGAATGGCGGACAACGAGTCAACGTTGCGCGCGCGCAGCCACGCGGCAAGGCCATCGATCAAAGTCTTCATGTGGCCAATGCCGTGACGGAGAAGGGCAGACGTTGACATGACGACATCAGCTCCAGCGAGCAAATACTTGACGACTTCGTCCGCTGTTTCAACTCCGGTGCTGGCCGCAAGCGAGGCTCGCGTCTTGCCGGCCAACACAGCGATCCAAAGCAGTGGCAAACGAATTTCGAGTGGAGTGCTGAGATCAAGGTCGCGTTTTAATTGCAAGCGGCCGAGGTCGATGTCGGGTTGATAAAAACGATTGAATAGTACAAAACCGTCGGCCCCCTCGCGTTCAAGTTGCTGCACGGTATGGCCGACGGAGCTAAAGTAAGGCGCCAGCTTTACCGCAACCGGGATTGATACAGCAGCTTTGACTGCCCGCAAGATGTCGAAATAGCGCTGCTCGACCTCGCTGCCGCTCAAAGCCGGGTCACCCGGCACAAAATACACGTTGAGTTCAATAGCGTGTGCTCCCGCCTCCTGCACAAGCCGGGCGTAATCGATCCACCCGCTGCGAGTTACGCCGTTGAGGCTAGCGATGACGGGTATATCCACCGCCGCGCGTGCGCGCTCGATCAAATCCAGATATTGATGCGGGCCGGTACGGTAGGTGGCTGCGCTGGGGAAATAGCTTGTCGTCTCGGCCGAGCTCTCGGCACCGATCGAGGTTAACCGTTCGATCTCCGCCATCTCCCGCTCGAGTTGCTCCTCGAAGATCGACGGTAACACGACCGCTGCGGCACCCGCCTCCTCCAGGCGCTGGATATTGCTGAGATCAAGATTGAGCGGCGACGCCGACGCAATCAACGGATTTTCGAGCGCGAGGCCGAGGTAGCGTGTGGTCAAGTTCATTTTGGTAGTCCTTCAGCGCGGCGCGGAAACAGAATTTTTCGCAACACCGGCCGGGGCAGGGTGGAAACGTTCGGGTGCCCATCCAGCCATTTTTTCATACGTTTGATATTTTTCGTCGATTACCTGTTGCGCCATTGCAAGCAGTTCCGCGGCCTCCTTCGGGCGGGTCTGGGTGAGTGCCTTGTAGCGGATCTCGTTGTAGGCATAATCTTGGAATTTGATTGTCGGGCGCGGCGAATCAAGGCGAAAAGGATTTTCGCCGATCGAGCGCATTGCAGGATTGTAACGAAACAACGGCCAATACCCGCAGGCGACCGCCAGATCCTGTTGGCGCATGCCGAATTGCATGTCGATACCGTGCGCGATGCACTGGCAATACGCAAGGATCAGCGAGGGGCCCGAGTACGCCTCCGCCTCGCGAAACGCCAGCAATGTCTGCTGCGGATTGGCACCCATTGCCACCTGCGCGACATAGACATTGCCATAAGCAATGGCCTGCAGCGCGAGGTCTTTGCGGGCAACGCGCTTGCCACTTGCAGCAAATTTTGCGATTGCTCCGAGCGGTGTTGCCTTTGAGGCCTGTCCGCCGGTGTTGGAATAGACCTCAGTGTCGAGCACCAGGACGTTGACATCGCGTGCGCTGGCCAAAACGTGGTCAAGGCCGCCATATCCAATATCATAGGCCCATCCATCGCCGCCGATAATCCAGATACTGCGGCGGATCAGATGGTCGAGCACAGACAATAAATCGTTCGCAGCCGGATTGTCATCCAGCGCGACGAGGCGCGCGCGCAGTTCGGCGACACGCGCATGCTGCGCGCGTATTTCGGACTCCTGCACCTGTGGTGCGCTCAGAATCGCCTCCACCAGTTCCGGGCCCAGCTTGGGTGCAAGCGCGCGCGCCAGTTTGGTGGCGGTCTCGAGGTGCTTGTCGGCAGCAAGACGAAAACCGAGGCCGAATTCCGCGTTGTCTTCAAACAGCGAATTTGACCACGCGGGGCCGCGACCCTCATGATTCTTCGCCCAGGGCGTGACGGGAAGGTTCGCACCGTAGATCGAAGAACAGCCGGTCGCATTCGCGACCTGCATGCGGTCGCCGAACAGTTGTGATACCAATTTAAGATAAGGCGTTTCGCCGCAGCCCCCACAGGCCCCTGAAAACTGGAACAAGGGCTCGAGAAACTGCACACCGCGCACGTTTGCAAAATCGACCCGCGCCCGGTCGTTGACCACGAGGTTTTCAAAAAAACCGATGTTGGCGCGTTCGGATTCCACGAGCGGAGCTTTATCACGCATGTTGATTGCCTTGAGCTGCGGCGTGATCGGGCTGTGCGCAGGGCACACCTCGACGCATAATCCGCAACCGGTGCAGTCTTCCACATAAAATTGCAGCGAAAAACGCACGTCCGGAAAACCGCGTACGTTAATCGGCGCGGATTTGAAGCTTGCCGGCGCTTTCGCGAGTTTGGCACCGTCGTAGTATTTCGCTCGTATCACGGCATGCGGGCAGACGAAGCTGCACTGGCCACACTGAACGCATATGTCCGGTTCCCACACCGGAACAGTTTCCGCGACGTTGCGTTTTTCCCAGACCGACGTGCCTGTTGGAAACGTGCCGTCAATCGGCATCAGGCTCACGGGAATCAGGTTGCCGAGGCCTTCCATTATCTTGCTTGTTACCTCGCGCACGAAATCCGGCGCTTCAGCGGGCACCAGGGGCTGCCGGTCCCATTTGCTAGTCACTTTCGCCGGCACCTTGACTTCGAACAACCGTTCAAGAGTGCCATCAACCGCTTCAAAGTTTTTGCGCACGACTTCTTTCCCCTTGAGCGCGTACGTTTTCTCGATCGCCTTCTTGATCTGCCGTATTGCTTCTTCCCTGGGCAGCACACCCGACAGCGCGAAGAAACACGTTTGCAATACTGTGTTGGTGCGGCCTTTGAGACCAACCTCGCGTGCAACACGAGAAGCGTCGATCACGTAGAACCGCAGTTTTTGCTCCACGATCTGGCGCTGCACTGAGCGTGGCAAATGCTCCCAAACCTGGTCGGGACCAAACGGACTGTTAAGCAGAAAAGTCGCCTTGGGCGCCGCGAGACACAACACGTCGATGCGCTCGATGAAGTGAAACTGATGGCACGCGACGAACGTCGCCTTTCGGATCAGGTACGGCGCACGGATCGGACGCGGACCAAAGCGAAGGTGGGACACCGTCTGCGCGCCGGATTTATGCGAATCGTAAACAAAATAGCCTTGCGCATGGAGTCCGGCATCCTCAGCAATGATTTTTACACTGTTCTTGTTTGCGCCCACGGTGCCGTCCGCCCCCAGTCCATAGAACACAGCCTGCACCACGTCAGCCGGCTCGATGTCGAATGCAGGATCGACTGCCAAACTGGTATGCGCGACGTCGTCGATGATCCCTACGGTGAAACTATTCTTCGGCTCACGTTTGGCAAGTTCGTCGAAAACGGCCTTGACCATCGGCGGGTCGAAGTCCTTAGACGAGAGACCATAACGGCCACCAACGACTAACGGCATGTCGCGCCGTTTGCCCAAGGTTACCGCCCGAGCAAGCGAGCTTATAACGTCGAGATAAAGCGGCTCGCCGGCTGCGCCCGGCTCCTTGGTTTGTTCAATGACTGCAACCGCGCGGATGCTTTTTGGCAGAGCATCGACGAAAGCCTCAGCGGCAAACGGGCGGAACAATCGCACCTGCAGCACGCCGACCTTCTCGCCGCGCGCCGCAAGGACGGCGGCTGTCTCGCGCGCGGTTTGCGCACCGGAACCCATAAGCACGATCACGCGCTCCGCGTCCGCAGGCCCGTGGTATTCGAATAATCGATACTGCCTTCCCGTCAGCTTGGCAAATCGGTCCATTACCGCCTGCGTTATTGTGGGGAGCCGAGCATAGAACGGATTCACCGTCTCACGCGCCTGAAAGAAGGTATCCGGATTTTGCGCGGTGCCACGCACCACCGGGTGTTCGGGCTGGAGCGCGCGAGCGCGGTGCGCGCGCACAAGTTTGTCGTCAATCATCGCGCGAATCTGCGCATCGCTCAGCAATTCCAGCGTGTTGACTTCATGCGAAGTGCGGAAACCATCAAAAAAATGCAGGAACGGCACCCGTGATTCGAGCGTCGCCGCCTGCGCGATCAGAGCGGCATCGTGCGCGTCTTGCACTGAACCGGAAGAGAGCATTGCAAAACCGGCCGCGCGCACTGCCATGACATCGGAATGATCGCCAAAGATCGACAATGCCTGCGTCGCGACCGAGCGCGCGGCGACATGGAATACCGTAGGGGTGAGCTCCCCCGCGATCTTGAACATATTGGGAAACATGAGCAGTAGGCCCTGTGATGCGGTGAACGTTGTCGTCAGCGCCCCGGACTGCAGCGCGCCGTGCACCGCGCCGGCGGCACCTCCCTCGCTTTGCATTTCCTGAACTACGGGTACATTGCCCCAGATGTTCTTTATTCCCGCCGCTGACCATTCATCGGCCAGCTCGGCCATTGTAGACGAGGGTGTTATCGGGTAAATCGCGCACACCTCGTTGACCCGGTATGCAACGTGCGCGACTGCAGTGTTGCCATCCAGGGTGGCGATTTGCTTATCCATTAACGCTATCCTTTGCTGTTTCCCTGCTAATTTGGGTGACCGGATCCGCTGAAACGCCGGGCTCGGAGACCATCTCGATCGCGTGGCACGGACATTGTTCGAAGCATACCGCGCAGCCCGTGCACTTGACGTAATCGTAGGCATAGCGTCGGCCGGGGCCCAGCTTTATGATCGCTTGTTCGGGGCAAGCAGCGTAGCAGTTGTCGCATTCGAAACAGTTGCCGCAGCTCAAACAACGCTGTGCCTCATAACGCGCTTCGGCTGAGGATAAGCCGGCGACGACTTCATCAAAGCCGCTGATACGTTCGGCCGCGGGTCGCACGCGTTGCGCAGACGGATCGACATCGCTGAATACCGGGAGGTGGAGCATGCCAAATGAAACGAGGAGGGGCTTTTTGGCCGGAATATAGCTTGCGCGGCGCAGCCAGGCATCGATGTTGCGCGCGGCGCGCTTACCGTGGCCGACTGCAACCGTGATCGTGCGTTCGCCCGGCACGACATCGCCGCCTGCAAAAATGCCGGCGTGTCCGGTCATCATATCGGGTCCAACTTCGACCGTGCCATCCGGCTTGAAAATGATGTCGCTGAACTGGCGCAAAAATGCGCTTTCCGATTGCTGACCGAGCGCCAAGACAACTGCATCGGCTTGCAAGGTTTCGAGTTCACCGGTCGGCTGCGGCCGGCCGTTGGCGTCGAGCGTCATGCGCTCTACGGTCAACGACGAGCCCGAAATCTCCTTGATGCTGGTGAGCCATTTGATCTTGACACCTTCCTGAATGGCTTCGTCGGCCTCGAACGCGTGTGCCGGCATATGGGCGCGATCGCGGTGGTATACGATGATCGCTTCGTCGGCGCCAAGCCGCCGCGCAGTACGCGCGGTGTCCATCGCCGTATTGCCGCCGCCGTAGACGATGACGCGCCTGCCGAGCCGCGGGGGTTCGCCCGCGCTGGTGCCGCGCAGCACGTTGATTGCATCGAATACGTGCCCCGCATCGCGCGCGGGTATCTCGATATGTTTGCTGATGTGAGCACCAATCGCAATGAACGCGGCGTCGAAACGGTCGGCCTCGAGTTCCGAACGCAGATCAGTAACCTTGTGATTGAGTACAATCGTGACCCCGGCTGCTTCGATCATTGCAATCTCTTTGAGCAGGTCAGCCCGCGGCAGGCGGTAAGCGGGAATGCCAAAATGCATCATGCCCCCCGCCACGGGCCCGGCCTCGTGAATCTCGACCGCATGCCCAAGCCTTGTTAAGTGATAAGCGGCCGATAGGCCGCTCGGGCCGGCGCCGACGATTAGAACGCGCTTGCCGCTCGCCGCCGCTTCCACTGGAAAGCGCCAGCCCTGTTCAACTGCCATGTCGCCCAGGAAACGCTCCACCGCGTGGATGCTGACTGCGGCATCCAGCTCCTTGCGATTGCACGCGGTCTCGCAGGGGTGATAACAGACGCGCCCATGAACTGCCGGGAGCGGATTATCGCGTACCAATGTTTCCCAAGCTTCGCGGTACTTGCCGGCCTGGGCGAGCGCCAGCCACGCCTGAATATTCTCGCCTGCCGGGCACGCGTGATTGCACGGAGGGAGCAAATCGACGTAGACCGGACGCCTGGTGCGAAAAGGACCCGCGCCTTTCTCACGGGTCAGATCGACGAGTGGAGTCATGTCCTTCATTGCCCGTCCTCCTTTAACCCAGCACCAGACCACAAACATCGCTCGCGGATGCGGTATGGACGGATCGCCACACCGTGCAACGAATCTTCAATCTGCTGTTTTTTGGCTAAAAAGTGCACTTTTCCGCCCACGGAAAAATTCTTCGCTCAGTATCCGCCGCGTCGCAGCTGCTGGCGTTGCTCCTTGCTTAGAACGCCGTCAATTTGTTTGCGCGCTGCTGTGGCGTTGCTGATCATCTGCTGCTGCAGCTCGCCGATCCGGTCGTCGGCACTGCTGGCTGTCGCATCGTCGGGAGCTTCGGCCCGGCGGGCAAATTCATCCTGGATCTTGCCCATGAGGTCCCATTGCTTGCGGCGCAGTTCGTCTTGGATTTTGGTAATTTTGTTTTGTTGATCATCGCTTAAATTAAGGCCGGGGCCGTAACCCCACATCATCCCCGGTCGCATGAAGTAGCTTGGCCCGTATCCGGGCATCATTCCAGGGTTCATGCCATAGCCGGGGCCGTAACCGCCCATCGCGCCGGCTCGGTAGCCCCCCATCATTCCCGGATTGCAATTCTGCGGCGGATCAGCAAGTAGCTGAGTTGAACCGATGGCAAGAGCCAAGCCAGCGACGGCAGTAGTAAGTTGCTTGCGAATTTTCATATCATGTATCCTTCGCGATCAATAATTCCGTAATCCTCAAAGAACACTTCGACAGCTTTTGCGCGCTTTGCTATCCCCTTTACGCGTACCGCCTGTCAAAGCCGACGGGGTAACTTTCGTCACCCCGCTACACTTTGCAGAAAACCATCACACAGATTATTTATAAGCTTTTTTGTTCCCCTTCGTTTTGATCTGAATCAACCGGCACAATAATTGAAACGGGCGACAGCGGGCTATGTTTCGGGCCATCGGTGGATAACGAAATCAATTGGATAGGGAATCAAATCCTGTTTTTGGCCGGTTCGAGTCAAATCGCAGCGCAACACTGTGCCAGCGAACAAAATCGGGCCTAGTTCCTTGCGTTCGATTTTTTGGATACGATGGTCCCTGAGGAAATTAAATTGGCCGGCCACAGACGCGCGCACATTGAAAAAAGGGAGAGTGAAAATGAGCGGACGATATCTCGAAGATTTTTCTGTAGGGCAGACTTTCCAGTCCGGGCGGCTACAGGTCGACATTGAGCGTATCAAGGCATTTGCTGCCGAATTCGATCCACAACCGTTTCATCTGGATGAAGAGGCCGCGCGCAGATCCATTTTCAGCGGCCTCGCGGCGAGCGGTTGGCATACCGCGGCAATCACCATGCGGCTCTTGGTCGAGAGCGAATTCAGACCGTGTGGCGGGATCATCGGCGCTGGCTTCGACGAGCTACGCTGGCCAAGGCCCGTGCGACCGGGGGACGAGTTGCGCGTCGAGAGCGAAATACTCGAGGTGCGAGCCTCGAAATCGCGTCCCAGCCAGGGGTTGATCAAGGTTCGCACGACAACCCTAAATCAGGACGGCGAGGCGGTACAGGTCTCTGTCGGCAATCTGCTCGTACCGTGCCGGCCCAAATAGAAACTGCTCTAGCAATTAAGCAAAGCAAGCGATGCGCGTCGCGACACATAGGTCTGAAGCAGCGGACGATCAGGCCCGGCTAGTTCGTGACTGGCGACCTGGTGGAGAAAGCAGACATGCGCTCCCGGCAAAATTTCATGTTCTCTTCGTGCCGCCTAAGTCAAGTCGCGCAATCGGCGATTTGGTGCATGTTATGGCAACCAGAGAGCTTATTTCGCGATAACCGGCCATTCAAAATCCGAGACTATTCCGCGGGCGGTACCAAAACTTCCGACCCATGCTAAAATTTGCAAGCGCGATAAACTCATGGGTCATCAAAGTCAGTTTGAGCTCCTCAAACAAAAACGCTTTCTGCCGTTTTTCCTGACACAATTCTTCGGGGCCTTCAACGACAACGTCTACAAGAATGCCCTGGTCATCCTGGTCGCCTTCCATGCAACGAGCCTGAGCAGATTTGACGCAACTACACTTTCAAATTTTGCTCAGGCGCTATTTATACTGCCGTTCTTCCTGTTCTCTGCAACCGCGGGGCAAATTGCGGACAAGCTTGAAAAATCGTTCCTGATCCGGCTGGTTAAGCTGGCTGAAATTGGCATCATGACTTTGGGTGCAATTGGACTTTATTGGTCCAATCTAGTGTTACTAATGACGGCTCTTTTTCTGATGGGGCTGCATTCCACCGTATTCGGGCCGGTGAAATACGCGTATCTGCCCCAACACCTCGCGCAGCAAGAAATCGTGGGTGGCAACGGACTTGTGGAGATGGGCACATTTCTGGCGATTCTTGTCGGCACACTGCTCGGCGGTTTTCTCATCGCCAGCGGTTCGCCGCATCCCGTTTCGGTGACGGTGCTCGCATTGGCCGTACTGGGTTACACCGCCAGCCGCTGGATTCCCCGCTCGCCGCCCGCGGCGCCAAATCTTGTAATCAATTGGAATCCAGTTTCCGAGACTTGGCGAATTCTGCAATTCATGCGGCACAACCGCACGGTCTTCCTTTCCGTGCTGGGAATTTCCTGGTTCTGGTTCCTCGGCGCGATGTATCTATCGCAGTTTCCCGTCTATGCGAAGAACGTGCTGTCCGGACAGGAACAGGTCGTAAGCGTGTTGCTCGCGCTGTTCTCCATCGGGGTCGGAGCCGGCTCGTTATTGTGCGAGCGGCTTTCGGGACGCAGGATTGAAATCGGTTTGGTGCCATTTGGTTCAATCGGCCTCACGCTGTTCGGGGTGGATTTCTACTTTGCGAGCATGAATCTGCCGCCTCACGCGCCGATGAGCGCCACCCAATTCCTGCTCAGTTCCGAGCACTGGCGCATTCTGGCCGACCTTACCCTGGTCGGCGTTTTCGGCGGCTTCTACATCGTGCCGCTTTATACTCTTGTCCAGATGCGGACCGAAATCGCCCACCGTTCGCGAGTTATCGCTGGAAACAACATCCTGAATGCGCTGTTTGTCGTGGCTGCGGCAGTGGTTTCGATTACGCTGCTGGATCTGGGGCTCAGCATTCCACAGCTGTTTCTTGTTGCCGCAGTGCTGAATGCAGCGGTTGCAATCTATATTTACACCCTAGTGCCCGAATTCCTTATGCGGTTCCTGATCTGGATGCTCATACATTCGATCTACCGCCTCGAAAAATCCGGTCTTGAAAATATTCCCGAGGCGGGGCCGGCCGTTCTGGTTTGCAACCATGTGAGCTATGTGGATGCGCTCGTGATCGCAGCTGCCTGTCCGCGTCCGGTGCGCTTTGTAATGGATCAACAGATTTTTAAGATTCCGATCCTCAACTTCATCTTTCGAACTGGCCGCGCAATTGCCATTGTCCCGGCAAACGAAAATGTTGAAGCGCTCAAGCATGCTTTTGACGAGATTGCCAAAGCTCTAGAGGATGGAGATCTGGTCGGCATCTTCCCCGAAGGCAAAATTACACACGACGGCAATCTGAATCCGTTTCGCGCCGGCATTAAGCGCATTATGAGACGCACACCGGTTCCGGTAGTGCCTCTCGCGCTACGCGGGTTGTGGGGGAGTTTCTTTTCTAGGCAAGGAGGCCCGGCGATGACGCACTGGAGCCGAATTGCGCGACGTATCTTTTCGCGCATAAGCCTGGTGGCCGGAGCACCGGTCCCCGCACATCAAGTCACTCCCGAGCGGCTGCACGACTTGGTATTGCAACTGCGCGGAGAACAATTCTAAATTTGATTCGGGACGGAAGCTTCAATTAACTTCTTTTATTGGACTGTCTGCGCCGTGCGGAAATGGATCCGCTTGGGAAACGAATAAATATTCGTTCGTTCTTTGCGGTAATGATTTTGCATTCATTCGTGACGAACCGGTCTGGCAAATCCGTGTCGTGGCGGCCAGGTGTTATGAATTCGCCCTAATTTTTGTTTAGACAGCCGCCAGACGGATACTATTTGGAGCCTTCCGAATCGCCGGACGGAGCTTTGGGAGACTGCTCGGCCGGCTTGGGGCTAGTTTCTTTTCCAATTTGCACGACTTTTTCTACCTTGTCGTCTGAGTCATAGGTGACCTCATAGGTAATTTTGTCTCCGCCCAATGCCAGTTCCGTTGGAGTACTGACAACTTCAAACAGTCCCAAAGTCAAAAGGTCGGCTGCCCCGTAAAAAATCGCACGACTATTCTTGGCTGTATCACTTGTTGAGCCTTGAACAAATGTAAAATAGTCGATGCGTTTGCCGTCGCGCATCTCTGTTGACGCAGGTTGCCCAAATTCGGTTAGCAAAAGGCTGCGCGGCGTTCCGCGCACCAAAAGTGTCGTGTCTTTCTTCTCCGGCTGATGGGCCGCCATGTACACTGAGCATCCGCTTGCTAGAACCAACGACAAAGCAATGAGCAACGTTCCAATGTATTGACTCAACCGTGACATTTGTTTTGCAACCGCATCGCAATACTGAATTGCCGTTTCCATTTAAGCTCCTTTGATTAGGTTGTCGATATTGGAAATAACCCATCGGGTTTTTGGCGCTCAAAATTTAAACGACGTTAGAACGTCGCTGAGCGTCACGGCCATATTGCTCCCCGCGCGCATTCAAGCGACTTACGAATCGCTTACAAATTGATTACAAATACACGGCAGCGCAACAAAGCGCGCAAGGAATCGCGATGAATTCGAGGATTTAACGCACGGGAAAATCTGCCATCAAATCAATTTCACACGCGGATTAGCAGATAAAAATCGCCAGGGAGTTTAGAAAGAGATTTTCTGAAAGGCTGCTGGCGGCCGCGAACTAATTCTGCTGCATCAGCTTTTCATACACCGCTTTGGTTTCAGACGATGGCTCAACGCCGTGAACCCCGTGCAGTGTTTTGCGGCAGCGGTTATAGGTTTCGAGCGCT
>DATIXX010000038.1 GCA_035518095.1 Burkholderiales bacterium
ATAGAATCGGTCAAAGACACGCTCGCCAGTCGGAATTCCGGGGCCGGGGCCTTACCTTGGATTAACGATTTAATGGAAATGCCTGGATTTTTTGCTATGCCGTATGGTCTCGCCTCACATCAACGAGTAACGCAAACAAAATTACCGCGCTGCTATACGGCGACACGGATCTTACAAAAAAATCATTAAAAAAAAACTTAAGAAGTTAAATGGCAGGGTGCATGTTCAAGCACACAGAATATCCGATGGACGGATTCGAACTTTTCTGTGTCCGCAGCAAATTCGCTTCGGTCCGCATAATTTGAGCGGCACAATCGTGAGATCGAACGATTACTCGCGCACAGTGCAGTCGAATAATGCACTGCATTTTAGAAGCCGCGTTATATTGCGTTACATTTCGTTACAACATTTTGTCAACTGAATTGATAAATTTTGCGTTAAAGGACAAATCATATGGTCTAACCTGAGTAAGTTCATTTAGCAAAGGAGATCCATCATGAAGAAGATCTTGATTGGCATTGCCATGCTGGCGCTCATGCAGGTGAATGCCTATGCATACGAAGCCGTTGCGAGAGTCGTAAGCGCCACTCCCATCACTGAGACCGTGAATCATCCTACACAGGAATGCTGGACGGCGCCCCAGCAGACTACTCAATATGTACCTCAATCGTACAATCCGGCCGGCGCTTTGATCGGCGGATTAGCGGGGGGGCTGATTGGCAGCACTGTGGGTCAGGGCACAGGAAAAGTTGCAGCCGCCGCAGGCGGAGCAGTGGTTGGAGCGATTACGGGTGACCGACTTGCCAACCAGGATGCCGCGGCGAGCACGTATACCACCACAACGCCGGTCCAACGTTGCCAGCAAGTTGACAACTACCAAACTGTGACCAGCGGTTACTGGGTGACCTACGAGTACAATGGGCAACTTTTTAAGACCCGGCTGCCGTACAACCCCGGCAACGAGTTGCGGGTAAATGTCGCGGTCACGCCCCGTTGAAGCACGCGTTAATTCCTTAACCTAATGCTTGGAGCAACTATGTTATTTACGCGCACCAAAGTTTGCAGGGACCTACTTGGGCTCATGTTCGTAGTTTCATCTGGATTGGCGTTTTATGGAGTTGCACACGCGGACGAGCACGGGTATCGCGGGCACGAATTTCGCGAAAGTGAATTTAAGCAACGCCAATACTTGGACTCACGCTACTACCACAATCATTACTACCCGCCACGTGGCTACGCTTTTGCCAAATTGCCGCCTTCACATCGCGTCGTTTACTATCATGGTGCGCCGTATTACTTTGGTGGCGGAATCTGGTATCGCCATATCGGCGTGAATTTTGTTGTCGTGGCGCCCCCGTTTGGGATCGTGGTGCCGATTTTGCCACCTTTTTACACAACGCTATGGGTAGGCAATGTGCCTTACTACTACGCCAACAACGTTTATTACACGCCGAGCTCGCAAGGAGGTTACGTCGTTGCTCAACAGCCTCCGAGTCAAGTTGTGGTCGAGCAGCAGCCCGCTGAGGCTTCGGTTCCACAACCGAGCAATAATGTTGTCGAGCTTGGTCCAGCGGGTAATCCCGGAAACTCGCAGCCGCAAAACGTGAGTCCGAGCCCGGAACCGTCAGGACAACTATATATTTATCCCAGCAAAGGCCAAAGCCAGGCAGAGCAAGCCAAAGATCGCAATGACTGCCACAGCTGGGCCGTCAGCCAAACCGGATATGATCCGATTCTCCAGACCGGCGGCACTCCAAGCAGCCAAACGAACACTAAACTGACTGATTACCAACGCGCCTTAGGTGCTTGCTTGGAAGGTCGCGGTTATACGGTGAGGTAACGAATATGCCGTCGCGGGGCAGGGGCAACCGACCGGAAGCAGGGCAGGATGGCAGTGAGTATTTTGTCACTGTGTCAAATTCTTTTGCTCGCGGTTGACTGCCAATTTCTCGGCCGTGGGTAAATCTGATGCATTCCAGCCTCCTCCAAGTGCTTTGATCAGCAGTACGCTTGCGACAAGCCGCTGGCTGAGGATAGTGACTGCCGTCCTTTCGTTATTCAGTGCTGCAGCCTGTACCACGACGACGTTGAGGTAACTCACTGTTCCCGCCTTATACTGGTTAGTGGTTAACTGGACTGAGAGACGCGCGGCCTGCACGGCTTGATCTTGGACGTCTGCCTCCTGTTCCAGGATGCGTAGCGCCGCCAAATTGTCTTCGACTTCCTTGAATCCATTCAGTACAGTCTGGCGATACACCGCCACGTTGGCGTCGTAGGCAGCCCTTGCTTGTGCCGTCTGCGCGCGCCGCAAGCCGCCATCGAACAACGTTTCGGCCAACTGCGGCCCGACAGCCCAAAATCGGTTTGGAACAGTAAGCCAATTGGACCAACTGGGACTTTGGAAACCGCCAGAAGCCGACAACGTCAAGTTCGGATAGAAGGCCGCGATAGTAACTCCTATTTGCGCGTTTGACGCAGCAACCAGACGCTCTGCTGCCGCCACGTCGGGGCGGCGCTCAAGCAGATCGGACGGCACTCCGAACGGCACGGCGGGCAACTTTGTGTTGAGCGGCGCCGGGAGGATGGAAAAAACGGAGGCGGGTTTTCCGATGAGTAGCGCTATCGCGTGTTCGAGCTGGGCGCGCTGCACTTCGACATCGATGGCCTGAGCCTGCGTGCTCTTGAGTTGGGTTTCCGCCTGAACTACGTCCGTTTTTGCCACGATGCCGGCTGCATACTGGTTTTGGGTAAGCCGCAGAGATTCTTGGTAGGCGACGGCCGTGTCGTCAAGCAGTTGCTTTTGAGTATCCTGTGCACGCAACTGAATATAATCCTGCGCCAGTTCGGCTTGCGCCGAGAGCCGCGCTGCTGCAAGGTCGGCGGCGCTCGCCTGCGCGCTCGCTTCATTCGATTCCACCGTGCGCCGTACCTTGCCCCACAAATCCGGTTCCCAGGATGCATCCAGCGTTAACAGATAGCTGTTCTGTATGCCCGGCCTGATCGATTGGGACTGCGAGTTGCTGAAACCAGCGGGAGAATGGGAGCGTGATTCGGCTGCGCTCGCCGAAACAGTAGGAAAATAGCCCGCTCGCGCCACTTGAACGAGCGCCCGCGCCTGGCGATACTGGGCTTCCGCCTGCGCCAGATTCTGATTCGAGATGTTGACCTGCTCTTCGAGGCTGTTAAGCAGGGGGTCATTATAAGCTTCCCACCATTTTCCCTTAACCTCCTGGTCACGCGGCTGCGCTGTTTTCCAATTGGCCATCTCTTTGAAGGTCGTCGGTGTCTCAACAGTGGGACGCACATAATCGGGACCTACTGTGCAGGCTGCCAGCACCATCAATGGACCGAACAGCGTGATGGATTTTATGTCATGTAGTTTCATATGACCTCCGCAGCATTTTTAATTCATTCCATCCGCTACCGGCTGCATTACGTGGCTCGAAAAGATATGCTTGCACCAGAGGCGGAAGCGGTCCAGATAGAGATACATGACCGGCGTCGTATAAAGCGTCAAAGTCTGACTGACAATTAGCCCGCCGACAATCGCAATGCCCAGCGGTCGGCGCAGCTCAGCGCCTTCGCCGAAGCCAAGTGCCAAGGGCAACGCGCCCAGCATCGCCGCCATGGTCGTCATCATGATCGGGCGGAAGCGCAGCAAGCAAGCTTGATAGATTGCCTGTTCCGGGCGAAGGCCCAACCTGCGCTCCGCGTCAAGCGCGAAGTCGATCATCATGATCGCGTTCTTTTTCACGATCCCGATAAGTAGAATTACGCCAATCAGGGCGATGACGCTGAACTCGCTGTGAAACACAAGCAGCGCCAGAATCGCCCCGACGCCGGCAGATGGAAGCGTGGAAAGTATCGTGATCGGGTGCACGTAGCTTTCGTATAAAACTCCGAGCACGATGTACACAGTTAGCAGCGCGGCCAGGATCAGCCAGGGCTGATTTTCAAGCGAAGCCTGAAAAGCGCGCGCGGTGCCCTGGAAGCTTCCGTGGATGGACGTCGGCACTTCGATACGGTCCATAGCGTCGTCGATCGCGCGAGTCGCATCTGAGAGCGATACGCCTACCGGCAAATTGAACGATATGGTCGAAGCGACGAACTGTCCCTGGTGATTGACGCCGAGCGGCGTGTTGGTGGCTTCGTAATGGGCGAAAGCCGAAAGCGGCACTTGCGCGCCTGCGCTCGTGCTCACGTAAACATTGTTTAGAGTAGTGGGATCTTGCCAATATTTTGGGGCGACTTCCATGACCACGCGGTACTGGTTGAGCGGATTATAGATGGTCGAAACCTCGCGCTGTCCGAATGCGTCATTAAGGGTGGAATCGATCAGACTGACCGGTACGCCGAGGCGCGCCGCAGTGTCGCGGTCGATGACCAGTGTAGTCTGCAAGCCTTTATCCTCCTCATCGGTGCTTACATCGGTAAGCTGGGGCAACCCGCTCAGAGCCTTCCGGACACGCGGTTCCCAGGTACGTAGATCCTTTAACTCGTCGGCCTGCAACGTGTACTGGTATTGCGCATTGCTAGGCCGCCCGCCCATACGGATATCCTGCGCTGCTTGCAAGTACAAACTTGCACCGGGTTCACGTGCGAGCTTGCCGCGCAGCCGGGCAATAACCCGATCTGCAGACAGCCTGCGCTGCTTGAGCGGCTTAAGCGATACGAACATGAACCCCGAGTTGACGCGAAATCCGCCGGTGAAGCCGACGACGCTTTCCACTGCAGGATCTTTGCGAATGATCTCCATGAAATCCGCGAGCTTCTGGCGCATTGCTTGGAATGAGATACTCTGGTCCGCGTCGATAATGCCGATTAGCCGCCCGGTATCCTGCTGCGGAAAAAAGCCCTTGGGTACGATTATGTACAGGTAAACATTTAGGCCGATGGTAGCGGCGAGCAGCAACAGCATTAAGCGTCCATGCTTTAGTGCCCAACCCAGCGTTTGGTCGTACCATCGCAGGAGCGCATCAAATATCCACTCGCTTGCGTGGTAAAAACGGCCGTGCTTGTGTTTCGATTCTTCCTTGAGCAGCCGGGCGCACATCATTGGTGTGGTCGTGAGCGAAATCAGCAACGATATTACGACCGCCACTGACAGGGTCACCGCGAATTCGCGCATTAGCCGTCCGACAATTCCGCCCATGAGCAGGATAGGAATGAACACGGCGATGAGCGACAAACTCATGGAAAGCACTGTGAAGCCTACTTCACTTGCGCCTTGCATCGCAGCCTTCATGGGTGGCATGCCTTTTTCAATGTGGCGTGAGACATTTTCCAAGACGACGATTGCGTCGTCCACAACAAAGCCGGTCGCAATAGTCAGCGCCATCAAAGAAAGGATGTCGAGGCTGTAGCCGCACAAGTACATGGCGCCGAATGTGCCGATCAACGAAACGGGTACCGCCACGCTGGGTATCAATGCTGCGCGCCAGTTGCGCAGAAAAAGGAACACCACCATGATTACCAGGCCACTCGAGATCAGCAGTGTGCGCTCGACGTCGTGCAGCGAAGCGCGGATGGTCGGCGAGCGATCAAGCGCGATCGATACATTAATCGCGCTTGGGATCGAAGCGCGTAACGGAGGCAATAGCTCCTTCACCCGGTCCACGGTCTCGATAATATTGGCTCCAGGCTGCTTGTACATAATCACCAGGACCGCCGGACGGCCATTGGCCGATCCCGCATTGCGCAGGTCCTGCACTGAATCCACCACGTCACCCACATCCGATAGGCGCACTGCCGCGCCGTTTCGATAGGCCACGATGAGCGGCAAGTACTCAGCTGCGCGTTTGGCCTGATCGTTGGCATAGATCTGCCAATGCTTGTCGCCCTCTTCAACGGAACCCTTGGGGCGATTGGCATTGGTTGCGACAATTGCGCCGCGCACGTCTTCAGTGCCGATGCCGTACTTGTAAAGCGCATTCGGGTTCAATTCGACTCGCACGGCCGGCAATGCGCTGCCGCCCACGGTCACTTGGCCAATTCCCTGCACCTGCGACAGCTTCTGCGCGAGTATGGTTGAAGCTGCGTCGTACATCTGTCCCTGCGTCATCGTGGCCGAAGTCAGTGCCAAAATCATAATCGGCGCATCTGCGGGATTCGCCTTGCGGTATGTTGGATTGCTGGGTAGCCCGGTGGGCAGTAGGCTGCGTGCGGCATTGATTGCCGCCTGCACGTCGCGTGCGGCCCCGTCAATGTCGCGGCTTAGGTCGAACTGCAGAACCACACGAGTTGATCCGAGCGAACTGGTAGATGTCATTTCAGTAACGCCTGCAATACTGCCGAACGCGCGCTCCAGCGGCGTCGCCACCGTGGCAGCCATCGTTTCCGGGCTCGCGCCAGGAAGCGACGCCTGCACCGAGATGGTTGGAAACTCCACCTGCGGCAATGGGGAGACGGGCAACAGGTTAAATGCTACGAGACCGGAGAGCGCAAGGCCGAGTGTTAACAACGTCGTTGCGACCGGTCGCTGTATGAAGGGAAGTGAAAGATTCATGGCTGTACTGGGCCCGGCTGCCTGTCATCCGTCACGCGCAAGCGCCAGCTTTGCAGGCGTTGCGCAAGCCGGTCGAACGCGAGGTAAATAACCGGAGTGGTGAATAACGTAAGCATTTGACTTACCACCAAGCCGCCCACAATACTAATACCGAGTGGATGGCGTAGCTCGGATCCAACTCCACTGCCAAGCATCAGTGGCAACGCCGCAAACAAAGCCGACAGCGTGGTCATGATAATGGGCCGGAAACGCAGCAGACAGGCTTGAAAGATGGCTTCGCGTGGAGATTTACCTTCCTTGCGCTCGGCTTCCAGCGCGAAATCGATCATCATGATTGCGTTTTTCTTGACGATGCCGATCAATAAAACGATACCGATGATTCCGATAATGTCGAGATCGGTGCGCGAAATCATCAGCGCGAGCAGCGCACCCGCGCCGGCCGAAGGCAGCGTCGACAGAATCGTGATCGGATGGATATAACTTTCATACAGAATACCGAGCACGATGTACACGGTGATGATAGCCGCGAGTATCAAGAGCAAGGTATTGCTTAGCGAGGCCTGAAAAGCAAGCGCAGCACCCTGAAAACTGGTCTGAACGCTGGCGGGCAAGCCGATTTCCTGCTTCGCTGCGCTGATCGCCTGTACGGCATCGCCTAAGGACGCACCCGGAGCGAGATTGAACGAAATCGTCGCAGCCGGGAACTGTCCGAGGTGATTGACGACCAGGGGTGCAGTCTGTTCTGTCACCCGCGCAATGGTGCTGAG
>DATIXX010000039.1 GCA_035518095.1 Burkholderiales bacterium
ATCAGGTTACGCGCTGCGATCGCGCAAATTGTTGGGCTTCCGCCTGAGTCTCGAAAATGTGGGGAGCGACATGGCGCTCCGTGAGCGCCTCGCCGAGTTTAAGCCGCATGAATGCACTTGTAGTATAGCGAGACGCCGAACTGTAATAACGCTTCTCGAGATAGGCGATCATCGAGAAATACGTATCGCTCACCATCGGATCGAGATAGAAACCGTCGTAACTCGCGATTAGAGCAACTGGTTTGGCGATTTCTCGGCAGCGCCGTTCGACCTCGCCTCGGATGCGGTCAACGTCTTCCACCGTCCTGACCTCAAAACCCTCAAAGTTTACGAAAAGGATGTTGCGCACGGAGTCGTAGGTGATGCGATCAGCAAGGTTTCGGCCGAGCAGCGCGTGGTCCAGGCCCATAGGGGCATTGCGGAAAATGCGCGGATCCATGGGCCTGACGTTGCGCATCAGCGGTTCAAAATCCATCTGCCCGAGAACGTCGCGATCAAGATCAACCCCCAGAGCAATTTCAATTAATTCCAGCCCCGCCGGCGTCCGCTCAAGTACACAACGCTCGGTGACATAGAGGACGACCTGTCCAGTTTCTGCCGCTCGATCACCACTGAACGTGACCTGCTCTACTTCTTTAATGAACTTTCGCGAGCTCCCCTCTCGCAAGATGTGCACCTTCTCGTCTTCGATCGCGATTTTCAGACCACCGCTGGTGAATGTTCCAGCAAACACGATTTTCTTCGCACTTTGCGAGATGTTGATGAAGCCACCGGCGCCCGCGAGCCGTTTCGAGAACCGGCTCACGTTGACGTTTCCCGCCGCATCGGCCTGCGCCATGCCTAAACAAGCCAGATCAAGGCCGCCACCGTCATAGAAATCGAATTGCTGATTCTGGTGGATCACCGCATCCGGGTTAAGCGCCGTGCCAAAATTCAATCCGCCCTGGGGCATTCCGCCGATGACGCCGGGCTCTGCCGTCAATGTCAGATGTTGCAGCACGTGCTCTTCTGCGGCTACCGCGGCCACCCCTTCTGGCATGCCGATGCCCAAATTGACCACGCCACCCGGCGGAAGCTCGAAGGCGCATCGGCGCGCAATAATTTTTCGTTCGTCGAGTTCAAGCGGCGAAATCCGGTTCATTGGCACGCGCTGTCGGCCCGAGAAGGCGTGACTATAGGCCGTACCATAGGTCTGCGCGTGATTCTCTGCCTCGGCGACCACAACGCAGTCGACCAGAATGCCCGGAATCTGCACCTCGCGCGGGTTCAGGGAGTTGGCTGCGGCAATTCTTTCGACCTGCACGATGACAAATCCGCGCGAATTTTTGGCCGCCATGGCCATCGCGAGGTTATCGAGCGTGAGAGCCTCCCGCTCCATCGTGATGTTCCCGGCCGGGTCGGCGGTCGTTCCCCGTAGCAGCGCCACGTTGATCGGGAAAGCCTTGTAGCGCAGCCATTCCTCGTTATCGATGGTCAAGAGCTCGACGAGGTCTTCCGTCGTCTTCTCGTTAAGCTTGCCCCCTTCAAGCCGCGGATCGACAAAAGTGCTCAACCCGATTTTGGTGATCGTTCCGGGGCCGCCGGCGGCAATGCTGCGGTAGAGATGCGAAATGCACCCGAGAGGCAAGTTGTAAGCCTCGATGCGATTGGCAAGTGCAAGTTCGCCCAGTCGCGGCACCAAAGCCCAGTGCCCGCCGACCACCCTCTTTATGAGGCCGTCGTGCGCAAGCCGGTTCAATCCGCGATCCTTCGAATCACCGGGCGCAGCGGCAAACAGGAGCGTGAGATCCGAGGGATGCCGCGTCTCCCGGTACCGTTTTTCCAACGCCAGCAACAATTCGTCCGGAGTGCCGACGCCGACGAAGCCCGACGTGCATAACGTGTCCCGGTCGCGAATGATGGCAACCGCCTCGTCGGCGGAAACAATCTTATCCTTCATAAGCGCGCCTCATTCCCTGGCGACCAGCCAGTCCGCTATGCTCTGGCTCAACTTGCCCTGCGACTTGCTCGAGACGAACAGCCCAACATGACCGCCAGGGAGCGGAATTTCGGTGTAGTCGTCGCTACCGATCTTGCCGCCCAACGCGCGCGAGCAATCCGGCGGGATGATATGATCATCCAGCGCATAAACGTTGAGCACGGGCGCGGTGATTGATCTTAGGTCAACCTTGCGGCCCGACAATTCGAAACTTCCGTCGATTAGGCGGTTGTCCTGGTAGAGCTCCTTTAACCACTGTTTGGCGGCTTCGCCGGGATGATGCGGTCGGTC
>DATIXX010000040.1 GCA_035518095.1 Burkholderiales bacterium
AACTGCGGAATAGGCATGATCGTGGTGGTAAGCGCGAAGCACGCTCAACGGGCGCAAACGTTTTTGCGAGATGCCGGAGAGCAGGTGTGGCGTGTTGGCGAGATTAAGGAACGCACCAAAGGCGAGCCGCAGACTATTGTCTCATGAAGTCCATCGTCGTTCTTATATCCGGGCGCGGCAGCAATCTTGAAGCGATACTAAAGGCGCGGCTTCCCGTCAAAGTAGCCGCCGTGTTCAGCAATAATTCCCATGCCAAAGGGTTATCAATTGCGAAAGCGCACAACATAGAAACACGGATTCTTGACCACAAGCAGTTTGCCAGCCGTGATGCGTTCGATGCCGCGCTTGCTTCGCGCATCGAGGTATTCAAGCCGGATTTAGTCGCGCTCGCCGGATTCATGCTTATTCTCGGCAATGCGTTTGTGGAGCGCTTCGCTAACCGCATCATCAATATTCACCCGTCGTTGCTCCCCGCCTTCCCCGGGCTCGACACGCATTCCAATGCGTTGCGCGCCGGGGTAAAAATACACGGCTGCACCGCCCACTTCGTCACGTCCAAGCTCGACCATGGTCCGATCATCATCCAGGCTGCGGTGCCGGTGCTTGCCGCCGACAGCGTGGACACGCTGGCGGCACGGGTGCTGCAGCAGGAACACCGGATTTACCCGCAGGCCATCCGCTGGTTTGCGGAGGAGCGGCTGGTCATCGAAAAGCACTGCGTGCGCGTTGTTGGAGCTGAAGCTTCGCACCGTGCCCTGTCGTCACCAAGAGTGGATGAATGAGGTATTCGCTTATCTTCCTTTGCTGTCTGTACGTCAACGTCGCGGCGGCTCAGATGCCGCAGCATATCACCATCGTATTCGATGTAAATAGGGGCGCCTTCAACCTCGGCACCGGCACCGAAGTTCTGGAAATCGACGGGAACAGCTACTCCATTGTAAGCCAGACCCATCCGACGGGAATCGTCGCGCTTTTCCCCAAAGCCAACATTCGGCGCGAATCGCGCGGCACGATTGCGTCACAAGGCTTGCGCCCGCAGCAATTCTTTGATCGGCGCGGCGCGGACGAACCTTTGGTCGCCAAATTCGATTGGAAAAATAAATTGATCACTTACGACGGCGGAGGCAAGGAGCGTAGCGAGACGCTGCCGAGCGTAGCCTACGACAGGCTATGCATTGCCTACAACTTCACCGTCCACCAGCCGCAAGGCAAGGATTTTCAGTTCTCCATGACCGATGGCAAGAGTCTCAAGGAATACCGCTACCTGATGGTCGGCAGGGAAAATCTGAGCACCCCAATGGGTAACATGCAGACCATTCACTGGACCAAACAACGCGAACAAAAGACCGACCGCGGCGCCGATCTCTGGCTTGCCATTGATCATTATTTTTTGCCGGTGCGCATCGTTTTCACCGACAAGGACGGTAGCCGCTACGAACAGGTCGCGACGCAAATCAGTTATCACTAAATTCAATGTCACTTACCGCCGCACGCCTCGATATGGCGGTTGCCGCCTGGCGAGCGACTGCGTCTTTGAGCGAGCCGGCTGATCATTTGCTCAGCCGCCACTTTCGCGATCATCACGAACTCGGCGTCCGCGACCGGGCCTTTATCGCCGATACGCTGTTCGGCATGCTGCGTCATAAACGACTGATCGAATTTCTCGCGGGCAACGCCGCGCCGCGCCGTTTGGCGCTTGCCTACCTCGTGAAGCTTGCCGGCCTCAACTTGCACGATGTGAAGGCGTTGTTGGGCCGGGATGACATAAAATGGCTTACACAAATAAAAGCGCAATCCATCGACGACCTACCGCTCGGAATTCAGGCGGATTTACCCGATTGGCTGATTGAAAAGCTTCAACGACTCATGCCGGACGCAGAAATACTTGCGCTGGGCCGCGGCATGCAAAACGCGGCGCCACTCGACTTGCGCGTAAACACTGTCCGCGCCAGCCGCGAAGAAGTGCTATACAGCCTCGAGTCCGAGGGAGTCAGCGCGCGACCGACTCCTTTTTCGCCGGTGGGAATCCGGCTGAAGAACAAAATTTCGCTTAACCGACACGCGCTGTTTCTTTCCGGCAAAGTCGAAGTCCAGGATGAAGGCAGCCAGCTGGTTTGTTATCTGGCGGCTCCGAAGCGCAATGAAATGATCGTGGATTTCTGCGCGGGTTCGGGCGGGAAGGCGCTGTTGCTCGCTGCCCTGATGCAAAGTCACGGCCGCGTCTACGCATTTGATGTTTCGGACAAGCGGCTTCTCAATCTCAAACCAAGACTGAAGCGTTCCGGCCTGAGCAATATCTTTCCACAGCGCATCGCGCGTGAAAACGATGTCAAGATCAAACGGCTTGCAGGGAAAATAGATCGGGTGCTGGTGGATGCTCCGTGCAGCGGGCTGGGAACGCTGCGCCGCAATCCCGACCTAAAGTGGCGGCAGTCTTCGCAAGGGATTGCCGAGCTAAAACAAAAACAGGCGCTGATTCTTGAAAGTGCCGCGGGACTTCTGAAGCCGGGGGGACGGCTCGTCTATGCCACATGCAGCATTTTGCCCGACGAAAACGAAGAAATCGTGGATAGTTTCCTGAAACAGCAGCCGCAGTTCAGACAACTCGATTGCGGGGGAATTCTGGCACAGGAGAGCATTGCGCTTGATACCGGCGCATTTTTGCGCCTGCTGCCGCACAGTCACCAAACGGATGGCTTTTTTGCTGCGGTCATGCAAAAAATCGAATGAATAACGCGCGGAAATGTTTCTTTATTCCCCGTATCCGCATGCTCGACGCATTTGGCGCGCTGGCCCGTGCAAGCTTGTTTTTTCGCACGGCAGGACGGTTCCTGCGGCCGGGACTGGAAGTTGCCGTTGGCCCCGGAACAAGCCATGTACACGACGATAATCCGCGCGATCAATAGGGCACGCCAGCAAACGCCGGTGCAGGCATTAAGCGTCCCATGCGTCGCGAAGGACTTTAGGCAGAAAATGAACGGGAAAATCGCTTTGCTTCATGGATAATAGCAGGTAGAATAACCGTGAACTCAAGAAGGTATATATCTAATGTCCTATTTTTATGAGCATTTTCTGACCGGACTGATCGACCTGCCGTGGTGGGGTTATATTGTTGTCGCTTTGGTCCTGACTCACATCACCATCGCTTCGGTCACCATATTTCTGCATCGCCATCAATCGCACCGCGGTCTCGAACTACATCCAATTCCGAGCCATTTTTTCCGCTTCTGGTTATGGCTCACTACCGGGATGAGAACCAAGGAATGGGCAGCAATTCACCGCAAGCACCATGCCAAGGTCGAAACCGAGGACGATCCGCACAGCCCGCAAATATATGGCCTGCGCAAGGTTTTGTGGGAAGGCACTGAGCTGTATAAGAAGGAATCCTATAACCGCGAGACGTTGGAAAAATACGGCTACGGCACTCCAGACGACTGGCTCGAGAAAAATCTGTACCACCCACACAATTCACTCGGTATTGGCATAATGGCGGTAATTGACTTCGTTTTATTCGGGTTCATCGGCCTTACCATCTGGGCCGTGCAAATGATATGGATTCCGTTTTTCGCGGCGGGCGTAATCAACGGCGTGGGACATTACTGGGGATACCGGAGTTTTGCTTGCGCCGATGCCAGCAAGAATATCGTTCCCTGGGGCATTCTAATTGGCGGTGAGGAACTGCATAACAACCATCATGCGTATGCTTCTTCCGCCAGGCTTTCCAACAAATGGTTTGAATTTGATCTCGGATGGATGTATATCCGCATCCTGGAGTTCCTGGGCTTTGCCCAAGTGAAAAAACTTGCCCCGAAGATCCGCTTTAATTTAAACAAAGCGCAGTGTGATCTGGAAACCCTGCAGGCGGTCATCACCCACCGCTACGATGTGCTCGCGAAGTTTGCCAAATCGGTGAAACAAACCTGCGCCGAGGAACTCCGCGAGATAAAAGCGCGGGCCGCACAATTCGACAGGCAAACCCTGAAGAACATCAAAAAGCGCTGGCTGCACCTGGATACCAAACACTTAAAGGCCCAGGAACGCGCGAAACTTGATGAAGTCCTGAGCAGAAGCAGAGTGTTGGAAACCATTTACTCCATGCGCCAGGAACTCACTTCTCTTTGGCAACGCTCAACCGCTTCCAAAGAACAACTGGTACGGCAACTCGAAGACTGGTGCCACCGGGCCGAGGAGAGCGGAATCGCATCGCTGCAGGAATTCTCGCGCAAGCTTCGGCGATATGCCTAGAGCATCAGAAAAACAAAAAACCCGCCGCTCGGCGGGTTTTTTGTTTCCCGATGCACCCTTATTTAAGCTTAACTTCCTTGTAGATTACGTGCTTGCGCGCCACCGGGTCGAATTTCTTGATTTCCATTTTTTCGGTTTGGCTGCGTTTGTTCTTAGTCGTAGTGTAAAAATGACCGGTGCCGGCAGATGATTCAAGTTTTATTTTCTCCCGCATGCCGCTGCTCCCTATTTCTTCCCGCTCAAATCTGCGAGCACCGCCTCGATGCCTTTCCGGTCAATAGTGCGAAGCGCTGCGTTGGTCACGCGCAGGCGCACCCAGCGCTTTTCATTTTCCAGCCAGAACTTGCGGTACTGCAAGTTAGGTAGAAAACGACGCCGGGTTTTGTTGTTAGCGTGGGAAACGCGATTCCCGAGCAAAGGCGTTTTCCCCGTTATTTCGCACACTCGGGCCATGGTGCTTTTCCTCGAATCGAAAGAATGCGCATTTTACCCACTTCATGGCCAATCCTCAAGAAAAAGTATTCTCAACTCAAAGCAGCCCGCGCTCCGCAAAAGACATGACGCTGTCGCTGCCGACAATAAAGTGATCGAGCACTTTGACATCAACCAGTGCCAGCGACTTCCGGAGCGCCGCGGTAAGCGCTTCGTCTGCGCTACTCGGCTCCGCCAGGCCGGAGGGATGGTTATGCGCAAAAATCACCCCCGCTGCATTATGCCGTAGCGCGCGCTTCACCACTTCCCTAGGAAAAACACTGGTCTGGCTCAGCGTACCCCGGAATAATTCGTCCACTGCAACGACGCGGTTTTGCGCATCGAGAAAAATGCCGGCAAACACTTCATATTCGCGCCCGGAAAGCATGAGGCGCAGGTAGTCGCGTACTGCTTTGGGAGAGTTGAGCGCATCCCCTGCCTTGATTTTCTCATCCAGCGCGCGCCGTGCCATTTCCAGCACCGCGTGCAGTTGCGCGTATTTCGCCGGTCCTAGGCCGGGCGCCTCGCAAAGTTTCTTTTGTGAGGCAGTTAAAAGCTGCGTAAGGCTGCCAAAACGTTTGATTAATCCGCGCGCCAGGTCCACCGCGCTTTTTCCTGCCACGCCCGTGCGCAGTAATATCGCCAGCAGCTCGGCGTCCGAGAGGCTTTGCGCACCGCGGCTTAGCAACTTTTCTCTCGGACGCTCACCTTCAGGCCAGTCGCGTATTCCCATGGGCTTTTGTTAAGTGGTTTCTTAATCACCATCAATATATTACACTCTACGACTTGGCAACGGACTGCGATGATTGATATGAATCGAAATAAGCGTCTGCTGCTTGGCATAACTGGCGGGATTGCCGCTTACAAGGCGGCGGAATTGACGCGCCTTTTGGTGCAGGCAGGCATTGATGTGCAGGTGGTAATGACCGAAGCGGCGTGCCGCTTTGTCGGGGCAGCCACATTCCAGGCGCTCTCAGGCAATCCGGTCTATACCGACTTGTGGGATACGCGCATCACCAATAACATGGCGCATATTGAATTGAGCCGCGAAGTCGACGTCGTACTGGTTGCGCCAGCGAGCGCCGACTTTATCGCTAAACTGGTGCAGGGGCGCGCCGATGATTTGCTCTCCACACTGTGCCTGGCCCGTGAATGTGCTTTGCTAGTCGCACCCGCAATGAACCGGCAGATGTGGGAAAACCCAGCAACCCAGCGCAATATTGCTCAGCTGGAACGCGACGGCGCAACGATGCTCGGTCCCGAAAGCGGCGAACAGGCCTGCGGCGAAACGGGAATGGGTCGTATGCTCGAGCCCGAAGCGCTGCTTGATGATATCCAAGCCCATTTTCAGCCGAGATTGCTGCAGGGCAAACGCGTGTTGGTTACCGCGGGTCCCACCTTTGAGGCGATTGACGCTGTGCGCGGCATTACTAACCTAAGTTCCGGCAAGATGGGTTATGCAACAGCGCGCGCCGCGCTGGAAGCCGGCGCGGAGGTAATTTTGGTAAGCGGAATGGTAAGCCTCGCGCCTCCTCCGGCTGCCAAGTTTATCTCCGTGACTGGCGCGCAGGAAATGTTTGCTGCAGTTAAGCGCGAAGTCGGTGGGGCTGACATTTTTATCGGCGTGGCAGCAGTGGCAGACTACCATGTAGTCAATCCCAGCAAACAAAAGATCAAGAAAACCGGACAAACTCTGAATTTGCAACTCGCGCCCAATCCGGACATTCTCGAATACGTCGCAAGCCTTCACGACGGCCCTTTTTGTGTTGGCTTTGCCGCGGAATGCGAAAAACTCCAACAACACGCCGAGCAGAAACGCCGGGATAAAAAAATCCCGCTGCTCGCCGCGAATTTGGTGCATGAGGCCTTGGGTAAAGATGTAAGTGAACTGGTGTTGTTCGACGACAGCGGGAGCCATCCGCTGCCGCGCGCACCGAAAATCACACTTGCGCGGCAGCTGATCCGCCACATTGCCAAGCTTTACGCCAAGTCCCGCACGGTCACACCGTTCACGAGTAACCAAGCGGGCAAATGAAAAAAATTGATGTCAAAATCCTCGACCCGCGCATCAAAGACCAGCTTCCTCACTACGCAACCCCCGGTTCCGCCGGTCTCGACCTGCGCGCCTGCATTGAAGCACCCATTAACCTTAAGCCCGGACAAGCGGAGCTGGTTCCCTCCGGCATCGCCATCCATTTGGACGACCCGAGACTTGCCGCAATCATCCTGCCGCGCTCGGGACTCGGCCACAAGCACGGCATAGTGCTCGGCAATCTAGTGGGATTGATAGACTCGGATTACCAGGGGCAGATTTTTGTCTCGGTGTGGAACCGCGGGCAGCAAAATTTTGTGCTAAATCCGCTGGAGCGCATTGCGCAACTGGTAGTGCTCCCGGTAATGCAGGTAGGGTTCAATATCGTCAGCGATTTTGCAGAAAGCCCGCGCGGATCGGGCGGCTTTGGCAGCACCGGCAAGAACTGAAAACTTACCTCTTTTGCTCCATGTTTCACGGCTCGGCATTTGCGAAGCTCACATGCTTATTCCATACGCTTTTCCCCAATCGGCCTCGCGTCTTGTTTTGACGCGAAATAGCTGTATTCTGGAGTGCCGCGGTCATGCAGACAAATCCTGAGTCGGCGATAGTGCTGTTCGCGCACGGCGCGCGCGATGAGCACTGGGCAGCGCCATTTCGAAAAATACAGAGCATGGTGCGCGATAAAAAGCCTGGTGTTTCTGTGGAACTGGCTTTTCTGGAATTGATGCGGCCCACGCTGGACCAAGCCGTCGCAAGTCTCGTGGCGCGCAGCATCAAAAACATCAGCGTGATTCCGTTGTTTATGGCACAGGGCGGACACCTGAAGCAAGACCTGCCGCGCAAGCTCGCCGAAGTCCGCCAGCACTATCCAACCGTTACTTTCCGGGTTTCCGCGCCCGTTGGTGAAGCACAGACGATTCTCGCCGCAATCACGGATTGGATATGCAGTCAGCACGGCTGTTAGGCAGCTCGCAACCGAGCAGGGCCGGCTTAAAGGAAAACCGACATGAAAAAAATAGTTGCTATTGTCTTCGCCGCACTGTCTTTCCATGCGGTTCAGGCGGCCGACTCGCGTCTGCCCCTGCAAATTGGCGCTAATTCCTTGATTGCCGAGGTAGCCAGCACGCCGCAGGCGCGACAACAGGGATTAATGTACCGAAAACATTTGCCTGGTAACCACGGCATGCTGTTTATTTTTCCCGAGCCGGGTTTGCACGCTATGTGGATGAAAAACACGTCCGTGCCGCTCAGCACCGCCTTTCTTGACAAACACGGCGTCATCATCAATATCACCGATATGACCCCGTTCAGCGAAGAGCCCCACTACGCCGACGCGCCCGCAAAGTTTGCGCTGGAAATGCCGGGGGGATGGTTCAGCAAACTGGGAATCAAGCCCGGTGCGAAAGTCAAAGGCCTGTCGCGAGCCCCGATGGGGCAATGAACAAGCCCGCCGGGCGGCGGGCTTGTGTTATGACGGATCAGCTACGCCCCGAAGAAAATCGCGATGTGTCCGCCGGCCCCCATGAAAAACAGCAGTGGGATAGAAAGCATGGTGTTGGTGCGCGAAGCCAAGAAAGCCACGCGCCGCGCTCTACTTTTTTCCTCATCCGTGGCTTGCACGATTCCAAGAATCTTCTTCTGATTCGGCCAAATAAGTACCCACACGTTGAAAAGCATAATGGTGCCGAGCCAGGCCCCGACGCCAATTACCGAATATACGCCCTGCAGTCCAAAGGCCTTGAAAAAATTGCCTCCCAGGAGCGCCGCTCCCGCAAGCCATGTAATAAGCGCGCTCCAGCGGAAATACAGCAGCGCCCGGGGAACGACGTGCTTGGTGATGCCTGCCGCAGTGCCGTCCGCCTGGGCGGCTTTTAACGCATCGACCTGCACGAAATTAAAGTAGTACAGCAGGCCGATCCACATAACGCCCGCCATGAAATGCAGCCAGCGGGCAAATGCCGGTACGTACTCCATGACTAGCCTCCCAAGAAATGATTGACGATGTTATATAGAATCAGGGTCAGTATGAGGCCGCTAATTATCGTGCCCCACAGCGAATCCAGTGGATTTTTCATTTGAGTCGCTCCTCGATAAACAAGCGGGGTGATGCAGAGCCACAGTCTATAACAAACCGGCTTTGCCGAGCAATGACCGAGGAAAAAGAATATCAGTTTCAGTTACACTTATGGCTTTGCGCGGCTAACGCGCAGGTAATTGGCTGAACAAACAATATATTCCGAAGGGAGTGTGGGTTGAGCTTGGCCGCTTTTTCTGTCCCGCATTTGAAACTGTTGCTGTGGGTCGGCGTTGCCGTAGTCGGCATTACCATGCTGCTGTTGGTACAAACCGTCATGCTGCGCGTACAACTCATCCTGCGCCGGCGCCGAGAACAGCGATTGGCCGCGCTATGGCAACCGCTGTTTGCACAAAGCATGGCCGTGTTGCCGCAGTCATTGCCGCCAATCGCAAGATCGGACTGGGACGCCTTCCTGCGCTTGTGGAACAACACGCAGGAATCGCTAAGCGGGGAATCCAAGCACAAGCTTAACCAGCTTGCCTGGGCGTGCGGCGTAAGTCACGCGGCGCAGCAACTGCTTTCTCAAAACAGCATGCGCGCGCGCCTTATCGCAGTCACCGCCTTGGGCCACTTGCAGGAGAAAAATGCATGGGCAAGGCTCAAACGCATGGCCGATGACCCGCACCCGCTGTTGTCGCTGGCGGCGGCGCGCGCGCTGATGCAAATCGACGCAAAGACGGCTCTGACAGAGCTGCTCCCGCTTTTTACCCGGCGCCACGACTGGCCGCTCAACAAAATCGCAAGCATGATCAGCGAAGCCGGAGCGGACGCAGTCACCGGGCCGTTGACTCTAGCGGTCGAATCTGCGGCGCCCGAGGATTTTCCGCGCCTGGTTCGGCTGCTCAACGTCGCGCACAGCGAGCAGGCGCTTCCCGCGATCCGACGCATTCTGCAGTCCGCCGCCGATGACCGCGTAATTTCCTCCTGCTTGCAGACACTGACTGATCCGGAGGACGTCGGGCTCGCACTCGCCTACCTGCGTCATCCCAGCTGGTTCGTACGGGTGCAGGCGGCAAGCGCTTTAGGCCGAATCGGATCAAAGGAGGATCTCGATGCACTCATCGCGCCCCTGAGCGATCCGGTGTGGTGGGTACGTTACCGAGCGGCGCAGGGGCTGGCCAGTCTTCCGCAGGTCACGCTGGACGAAGTGCGGCAGATTCGCGATCGGGTCAACGACCGCTTCGCCAAAGACATTCTCACGCAAGTCATCGCGGAAAAGCAGGCCTCATGAACTGGACAATCTGGCTCAACGGACTTCAATGGTTTTTTCTGCTGTACTTTATCGCCATGAACATCGGCTACATATTGTTAAACCTGCTTTCCTTACGCGCCCTCAAGAACTACATGGAGGCGCAAGGGCTGGCCGATCTGCCCGCCCATGCCGGTTATGAGCCGCCGATCAGCATTCTCATTCCCGCATTCAATGAAGCAGCGCGGATCGTCGATTTGGTACGTTCGCTGTTGCAGCTCGACTATCCGGAATTCGAGATTATCGTTGTAAATGACGGCTCGGATGACAACACGCTCGCGGCCTTGCAACGGGAATTTTCGCTTGTTCTTTTTCCAGAAGCTTACTGGCAGCGTATCAAAGGCAAGGGTGTTCGGACGATCTACCGTTCCTCGAACCATCCCAATTTGCGGGTGATAGAAAAGGAACACGGCGGCAAGGCAGACACACTGAACGCAGGTATAAATGCTGCACGCTACCCGCTGTTTTGCGCGGTCAGCGCCGACTCGATCCTGCAAAGCGACAGCCTGCGCCGCGCGGTACGGCCGTTTCTCGAAAATCCGCTAACAGTGGCTTCAGGCGGCGCAGTTAGAATTGCCAACGACTGTGAAATGCGAAACGGTTTTCTCACCGCGGCTGCGCTGCCGAAAAGCGGCCTGGCTTTGATGCAGATTGTGGAAAGCTTGCGCACCTTTCTGTTCGGCGCCATGGGCTGGTCGGAACTCAACGCGGTGCTTATCGTATCCGGGGCATTTGGCGTGTTCCGCAAGGACACGGTCATCGAAGCCGGAGGCTATCTCACCAGCACGCCGGGTGAAGACATGGAACTCATTGTGCGCTTGCATCATATGCTCCGTTTGCGGGGCGTCCCGTATCGCATTACTTTTGTTCCTGATCCGATTTTTTGGACCAAGGCGCCGGAAAGCGCAGGAGCCCTTAAGGCCAAACGTATCGTCTGGCAGCACAGGCTGGCGCAAAGCCTCACCGTAAACATGCAGCTGCTGTTTAACCGCAAAGGCGGCGCCGTGTCATGGCTCGCATTTCCTTACGTTACGATTTTTGAATGGCTGGGCCCGATGTTTGAGACTATGGGCTACGTTTTCATGATTTTAGGATTTGCGTCGGGATTGATTTCTTGGCAGGTCTTTTCGGTGTTTTTGTTGATAGCTATCGGCTTCGGCATGATGCTCTCGGTTACCGCGCTGCTGCTTGAGGAGCTGTCGTTTCACATCTATCCCAGAACCACGCAGCTCGCAAAATTGCTGATCGCCGTTCTACTTGAAAACTTCGGTTACCGTCAGCGGGTCTCGTTGTGGCGCTTTATCGGTTTGTTGCGCTGGATCTTCCATCGCTAGGCGCTGGCAAGAAGAACCTGTTGAATTTTCTTTATGCAAGGCGTAGGCTGTTCCTGCACGGCAATAACTGCCCCCGGCGTGAAGCCCTCGTCAACGCATAAGGAGATTCGCCATGTGTTACGAATATGAAATTTACATTCAGGAAAAAATCAGGAAAAGCAAAAAGCAGGCTGAAGACCTGAAGAAGCAGGAGGGAAAGCCCGCACCCGAAAAAGATTCCGGCAAAAAACCGCAAACCCAGGAAGAACCGGTACCCGCCTAATAACGAACCTAAGAATTTAAGACCCCGCTGCGGCGGGGTTTTTATTTCAGTCCGCTAGTGCGCCAGAAATGCAGCGAGCACTGAGCTCCAGGCCTGAGCGAGGTTATAGCGGTCGTATCCGCCGCCCCCGAATCCCATGATTCTCCCTTCGCATAATTCGTCGGCGAGCAGACACAGGCGCTTAGCCGCATGGGTATGTGTTGCCGGCGAGTAATGCAGATGCGCAAGCGGGTCGCCTGCGATGGAATCCGCGCCACACTGAAACAAAATAACCTGCGGCGCCTTGTCACGCAGTAAACTTTCCACTTTCGGCCAGACTTTAAGAAATTCCGAGTCGCCGGCTCCCGGCATCATCGGCACGTTGAGCTTCATACCGTGCCCCTCGCCTTTGCCCGTTTCATCAGCAAATCCGGTGCCGGGATAAAGAAACCGCCCGTCTTCGTGGATGTCCGCGAATATTACGACTGGGTCACTTTCGAATGGATAAAACATGCCGTCGCCATGATGTACATCGATGTCCACGTAGCCCACGCGCTTGATGCCATATTCGGAGCGCAGTGTTTCAGTTACCACGCCCAAATCGTTGAACACGCAGAAACCCGCCGCCCCTTCACGGCGCGCATGATGCAGCCCGCCTATTGGTTGAAAGGTACGTTTGCACTCGCCTTTCATGATGCGTGTCATACCGTCAAGCGCGGCGCCCACTACGTGCGCCGCCGCTTCGTATACTCCGGGAAACGCGGGCGTGTCGCCCTGATCGATAAATCCGTGACCTGCTCTGGACAGCGCAATGACGCGTTCTACGTGCTCCGGGGTATGAAAACGTTCGATTTCTTCTCGAGTCGCAGGCCTGGATAAATTGATTACCGCCTTCTTGTCCAGACCGTGTTTCTGCGCTTCGCGCCAGAACGCGGCTTGCCGGTCGGGACCGAATGGATGCTCATCAGGAAAACCGTAGGCGCCGAGATCGTCGCTCACATACAGAAAAACTTCCGAGCTCTTTTTCATAGATGTTTTTTTATCATAACTAGTTTAAGACGCCAAGTACTTCAAGACGGACGGAAAGCGTAAGGCGAGCATGGTCTGACCGCGAATCGTGGTTTAAGGAGCGATAACCTAGGACAGTATGGCTACCCACTGATCAAGAGCAGCCGCCTCGCGCGCTACCACCTGAATTAAAACAAATTCATCCGGCTATCTCGCTGCGGCGGACGGAAGCGCGAAGTATCGAGCGCTTTGCGGTTGGAGTTGAATCCCAAACGCTGACACGCCAGCTTGAAGCGCTGCGCCAGTAGATCGGCAAATTCCCCTTCGCCGCGCATGCGGCGGCCGAATTCCGAGTCATATTCCTTGCCGCCGCGCATTTGCCTCACCCGGCTCATAACATGGCTGGCCTTCAGCGGGTAATATTGTTCGAGCCAGGCCTTGAACAGATCCTTGACTTCATAAGGTAGCCGCAGCAGCACATAGCCGGCCATCGTGGCTCCGGCTTCCCGCGCCGCCTCCAGCACTTGTTCCACGGTTGAATCAGTGAGAAACGGGATTACCGGTGCAACCAGCACGCCGCACGGGACATCGGCGTCGCTCAGCTTCTTTATTGTTTGCAGGCGGCGTTGCGGCGCTGTCGCGCGCGGTTCAAGGCGGCGAGCAAGTTCATGGTCAAGTGTAGTAATGGATACATGCACGCTCGCCAGCCGGCGCTGCGCCATAGGTGTGAGCAGATCCAGATCGCGCTCAACCATTGAGGACTTGGTGGCAATTCCCAAGGGGTGATCGCATTCGGCCAGCACTTCCAGGACCTGCCGCGTGATACGCAGTTCGCGCTCGATCGGCTGGTACGGGTCGGTATTCGCTCCTAATGCAATCACTTCACAGCGATAGTTGGGATGGCCCAATTCTGCTCGCAGCAGCTGCGCGGCGTTCACTTTGGCAAACAACTTGGTTTCGAAATCCAGCCCGGGAGAAAGATTGAGATACGCGTGCGTCGGACGCGCATAACAGTAAACGCAACCGTGCTCGCAGCCCCGGTAAGGATTGATAGATTGATTGAAGCCGACGTCGGGCGAATCGTTGCGGGCGATGATGCTCTTGGCGATTTCTTCGGTAACGGTGGTATCGAGTTTGGGCAGCTCTTCGTCGGGCGGCGTATCCCAGCCATCGGCAATGCTTTCCCGCATCTGGCGCTCAAAGCGCCCTTGCGGATTAATCGTCGCACCACGGCCTTTGGGAGCATCAAATACGCGGTGCACCACGGTCAGCTCCTACGCGTCAATTCGTCAACCAAACAGAGACGTTTGACTTAACTTCGGGTGGAAATCATTTGCGCCTGTGGCGTCGCTTTCAGCACCTCATCGACGGTGGTGAGGCCTGCGGCGATTTTCATCGCACCGCTAATGCGCAGCGGCTTCATTCCGTCCTTGTACGCCTGCTCGCGCAGCAACGCGACGTCGCAATCGTTGGTGATCAATTTACTCAGGGTCTGTGTCATGGTAAGTATTTCGAAAATGCCCACGCGGCCCATATAACCGGTCATGCGGCATTCGAGGCAGCCCTTGCTCGTATACACCATAGGCGGTCTGGCGGCCTTCCAGGGAGCGACCAAGCGGGCCCAGGCTGCCTCATCCAGCGTGCCGGGTTCTTTGCAGTGCGGGCACAAGGCACGCACCAGGCGTTGCGCCAGCACACCAAGCACAGTGGAATGAATCAAATACGGCGGCACGCCGATGTCCAGCAAACGGGTAACCGCCGAGGGCGCGTCGTTGGTGTGCAGCGTGGAAAGCACCAAATGTCCCGTGAGCGCAGCCTGGATTGCTATTTCCGCGGTTTCCAGATCCCGAATTTCCCCGACCATAATGATGTCCGGGTCCTGTCGCATCAGAGTTCGCACTCCGGCGGCAAAATCCAGCCCGATACTGTGCTGCACCTGCATTTGATTGAACTGGGGCTCCACCATTTCGATGGGATCCTCGATAGTGCAGACATTGACATCCGGTTTGGCGAGCATTTTCAGGGTTGAATATAAGGTTGTCGTCTTGCCGGAGCCGGTGGGCCCGGTCACCAGAATAATGCCGTAGGGCTTGCCGACAAAGTCATTCCAGCGCGACATGTCCTCCTCGCTGAATCCCAGTGCCTTGAAATCGTTCACCAGCACGTCCGGATTAAAAATCCGCATCACCACTTTCTCGCCAAATGCAGTGGGCATGGTGGAAATCCGCAGCTCGACTTCCCCGTCGTCGGGTGTGCGGGTCTTGATGCGCCCGTCCTGCGGCCGGCGTTTTTCGACGATATCCATCCGCGCCAGAACCTTGATGCGGCTGGTAACCGCGCTCACCACCACCGCCGGAAACTGATACACCTGGTGCAGCACTCCGTCGATGCGGAAGCGCACGATGCAAATGTCGCGCCGTGGTTCCAAGTGAATGTCACTCGCCCGCTGCTCGAAAGCGTATTGCCAAAGCCAGTCCACGATCTGCACCACTTGCTGGTCATTGGCGTCCAGTTTGCCGCTTCTGCCGAGCTCCACCAATTGCTCGAAATTGTTAAGTCCCGGAATGCGCTCGTCGCGCGTTTTCGCCGCTGTTTTGACGGAGCGCGCCAGACTGTAAATCTCGACGAGATAACGATTGATTTCCTGCGGATTGGCCAACACCAGTTTGATTTTCTGGTGCAGCATCATGGAAAGATCCCGCGTCCATTGGGTGGCATAAGGCTCCGCGGTAGCAATCACCACTTCCTTGTCACTCACTGCAACCGGCAAAATCGCAGTACGCGATGCATAGGCGCTCGACATGACGTTTGTCACCTTGTCAAAGTCGATCTTCATAGGATCAATGCGGTAATACGGGAGGTTGGCTTTCTGTGCGAGCCACTCGGTGAGCGCCTCGAGGTGCAGAGGTTTATGCGGCTGCCGCGCGCTTTTCCATTTCTGTTCGGCAATGACGACCAGTGGATGAACACCCGAGCGGACGCCATGGTGATTATTCTTCAGCGTATCCGCAGCCTCTTTGGACACAAGTCCGTCGGCGACCAAGCCGTGCAGCACTTGCTCGAGCGAAAGCCGATGGTCGGCGGCTCGATGTTTTATCTGGGTCGCGCTATGCATAAAGGGATTGGCCTAAAGTATAAACTTGTTTTTCAGGTCCATACAACGGGTTTTTAGCCCATTTCCTGAGAAATGGCTACAAGCGCCGAATATCAGGCCGCCGCAAATAGAATACACAAGAGATGCTCGGGCATGAATTCGCGATGTTTGTCGACGCGCGGAAAACTTTTGGTCTTGATTGATTCGCTATTGTAAGGAACGAATTGTGAACAATTCGCGCATGCGGCCAAACGGCGTTCTGCCCCACCTTGGCCGACGAAGATCAAGTGTCCGCGTGAGGACACGAGGCAACGCCCGCTGCTCTGGATAAAAACGACCCGACCGCTGTTTACGCCGCTGACCCATTTAGCCCCCGCAATTCGATGCGATCGTGGTCAATCGGTTGCAAAAGCGGCGGCGATGTACGAAGCGCGAGAATGGATTACTCAAGGCAGGTAAAATGATCAAACGCGGAGAATATATCTCGAACTTCGTCCGTCACGATGGGTAATACGAAACCATGTCAGCGCCGGACACTAAAATCAGCAACAATACCGTATACAACGAAGTCCAAGTCATATTGTCGGAAAAGCGAACCTCGCTTTCCATGCTGCGGACGGGAACTGCTGTTTTCGCACTGCCGTTGTCTGTTCTTAGTATGCTTGTGGCGACCTCTGCGTACCACACGATTAGCGAAGCGGCGTCATTCTTGTATCCGCTGCTGGCGCTCAACGTCATTCTGGTATTCCCCGGCATGTATCTATGGGATCACGCCATATTTCAGATTAGTCGCTATGATCGGCAAATGGCGAAAATACGCGAAAAACACGCTGCCGTCGCGGAATTCATCGGCTGGCGACGCAGTGCTGATCATTGGAATCAGGTCTCTTTGACCTTTTGCCCCGGCGGCGAAACAGCGACTTAACTGAAGTTATAACTCATCAAATAATAACGGGCGAGGCTCAACACCAAATTCTTGCGTCCGGCAGGAATAAAATTGGCTTCCTATTCTGTGATGCGGGTCTCAGGCCGCCATATTGTTAGCCTGACAAAAAAAGCCGCAGCTGGCACCTGATAACGATCGCCACGCCGACTCATCCGTAAAATTAATACGCAAGGTTCCGTTCATTGCATTTCGTTCAGCTCTTTGAAGTATTTCGCCCACCCTGGAATATCAAGCCATATCTCCGCGATGCTTTCGTCAAGCCCGGTTAACTGCGAGTCGTCGTCGCAAAGGGCCGCGTGCCTGTCCGGCTCCGCCTCGTTGGTTAAATCCATATCGAATTCATTGGCCTCCGAACCGCTCGTTGGGCACAATCCGGAATCGGCTTCGATGCTGCAATTAAAACGGTTGTATTTCATGGCGCGTCCTCCTTTTGCAATCTAGCTATTTGAGAAGTTATGCAGCGACAGTGTGACGGCGCAGAGCTTATAACTAGGTTACAGATTGCTTACAGATCGCCTACAAGCAACAGTTGGCGTGCGCCCAATAGAATGCGGATCATCGCGCGGCGGAATCGCGTTGCCGGTCCATGATGACGCTGCGGCGTCAAAGCAGATGCAGGAAGAATCCATGCGTGAACCAACCCAGAGCCGCTCCCGCCGGAATATCAATGACGTAATGTTGCTTGGTAAACAAGCAGCTTAAGCCAATAAGGACCGGAAACGCGAAAGCCAAAATGCCAAAATGTGGTTGCAAATAAAGCGCGGTAAGCATGGCCACCGAAGTGTGCATGCTGGGAAAGCTGTTGGAACGGGCGTCGAAACGCTGCACGAAGGCAAGGAAACGCTCGGAAAGGTTGCTCCGCGTATTCCACTTTCGCCAGGTTTCCGGGGTACAAACGGGGAACAGCAGAAAAAAGGCCATTTGCAACGCCAGCAGTACCAGGTAGCTCAACGCCACGTGGTTAAACTGGTCCGGCGAGTCCGTTATCAAATTCACGCAGAGAATGGCCGGGTAATACAGAAAGCTGTAGATCCAGACCCAGCTCGGCCAATAAGGTATGAAATCGTCGACCAATAGATGCAAAACCCGTGGCGCTCTGGCTTTGCGCTGGCACCAGAAGTAAAACTGGTACGCCCCAACGATCAACACTGAGCTTAAGACAAGATTAACCAGATAATCAGCAGTTTTCATATTTTCCTCCTTACTGTATTAGCTCGATGAACACTTCGTGAAATTCAGCCAACGCGTCCTATCAATGCTGTCGTAAGCCAAGGCACGTAAGTGATTAGCACCACGCCAACCAACAACACTAAGAACATAGGTACGATGGAGCGGCAAACCTCGGGAAATGGCTTGCGAAATCGGTATGACGCCAAGAACAGATTCATTCCCATGGGAGGCGTCAGGTAGCCAAGCTCGAGGTTGGCGAGAAATATAATTCCGAGATGGACCGGATCAATTCCGTACGCCCTGCCAAGCGGAGCAAGCAATGGAACTAACACGATAATCGCGGAAAACACTTCCATCAGGGATCCTAAGACAAGCAGGAATGCATTCAGCGCTAACAGAAAAACCCATGGCGAACGAATCGTCGCGGTAACCCATGCCGTGACTCGTGCCGGCAGCTGCGCGTCGACCAAATAATTGGTCAATCCCAAGGCAAGACCCATTACCAGAAGAACACCGCCGACTACTATTCCGCATTCAGCCATCACCCGCGGAATATCACGCTTGATTTTCAGATCGCGGTAAACGACGACTTCGACAATAAAGGCATAAAGTGCCGTAACTGCTGACGCCTCGACCGGCGTGGCATAGCCGCTGAACAAGGCCCCGCACGCGATAACCGGCAGCAGCAGTTCCCATTTGGCGCCGGCAATCGCGCGGCGGGCTTCATCGAACGAAAAATTTTTCCGCGTAATGCCTGGTATCTCCTGACGGGTCCCCCACCAAGCGGTTGCGACCGTAAGTAATATTCCCGGCATGAGTCCGCCAAGAAACATATGTTGAATAGGGATGTGTGCGATAACCGCGTAAAGCAAGAGCGGCAGGCAAGGCGCAAACAATAGGCCCAGCGAACCCGCCCCGGTCAGCAGACCTAACGCACTTTTCTCAGGGTAACGTGCGCTCAACAGCATCGGCATCAGCAGTCCGCCGAGAGCCAGTATCGTTACTCCGGAAGCGCCAGTCATCGCTGTAAAAAAAGCACACACGAGAGCCGTGGCAATTGCCGGGCCGCCACGCATATGGCCCGTCAAGCTGGTCAGCACCCGCACCAAGCGCCGCGAAGCTCCGCCTTCTGCGAGCAGATAGCCCGCAAGAGTAAAAAGCGGGATTACAGGCAGTGAGGGGTTCACGACCAAGCGATATTGGTCGAGAGGAATCGAAGCAATCGGAACCCCTTTTGCCCAGAACAGAATCAACGCCGCTCCACCGATGGCCGCGAAAACAGGCGCGCCAAGCACAGCGGCCGCGAGAAGTCCACATAGCGCTGGAACAGCCATGTGCTGTGGGTTCAGCGGAAACAATACTGCAAAACCGATGGTTGCCGCGCATAGCAGGACGATCTCGCGCCAGCCTATTCCGCACTGACGAGCGTTTTCTAGTAAGCGGAAAGTGATTACAGCAAAACCAGCCGGCAAAGTGAGCTCTACCATCCATGTGGGAATCCCGTAGGCCAGGACTTCGCTCCCCTGTTTTTCTGCCAGAACGAACTGACAACTCGCGTAGCACAGAAACGCCGAAATGATCGCCGCATAAAAGTTGCTTGCAAGCAATGCCAACCTGCGCATCCACCCCTGCAATAATTGTGGCAATGTGGACACGGCAAAGAGGCGACGGTCGCGCGCTGCCGCCATGGCACCCAGCATTCCGACAATCAGCGTAAGGTGCTGGGTGATCACGGCAGACCCCGCTATCCCATGCCGAAATGCGGCACGTAACGGCACTTCCGCGAGCGGAAATACAACCATTGCAAATAGCCCCAATGCCACCGCGAAGTTTTCGCCGCTAGTTAGCCATTGACGCCAAGGCATGCTGCCGAAACCAGCGATTTTGTCAGGCAGGGCTTTCGAGCAAGTGCTCATTTTTTTACCTCCTTCTGGCGGTATTCCTGAACCAAGCTGTTCACTTCATCAAACATTTTTGCCGGCACTGTTTTGCCGCGAATCATCGGGTATGCCTTGGCTGCAAGTTGATGCCATTCGGCATCGGCTTGGGGAGTAAGGGCGTGAACCATCAAACCCCGTTTCTTCATCACTTCGACTGCCTGTTGGTCCTCCTGCAGAGCTTGCGCGCGGATCTCCGCCCCGGCTTTTACGGAAGCTTTCATTAGCGCATCTCGGCCGGCTGGGGACATCTCGTCCCATGCCTTGCGCGTTACCACCGCAGCACCAATAAGCGGCACCCAATTCATTTCCAGCATGTTCGGCAAGGAGCTATAAAACTGGTATGTAAGGGTATACACGGATGGAAGTGGCACGACATCGATCATTCCTGTTTGCAATGCAGGCAAAATGTCTGCCGTCTCAAGTGCAATAGGTTTATAGCCAAGGTTCTTCATCAGCTCGACTTGGTTTTCATCGCCAAACCAGACAAAAATATTCATTCGCTTAAAGTCGTCCGGCCGCACCGCCGCTTCCCGCGAAAACATCTTGATCCATCCGCATTCGACCCAGAAAAGCACTACGAAGCCCTTGTCGAAAATCCGTTTTTCAAGTTCGGGGCGCATTTTGTCCAACACAAACCCGAACTCGTCCCAAGAGCGAAACATAAGCGGAATTTTTTGCAGGCCTGCAACGGAGCTATCGATTTCGGACAGGCCGACCATGGACAACAGTCCCGCATTTAATTGGCCGATGCGCATGCGGCGCACCACGTCGGCTTCCCCACCCTGGGTGCCGTCGGGATATACGGTAAATGCGGCGCCGTTTCCTTCAACTTGCGACCAGCTCTCGCCCATCTCCAGAAGCGCCTGGTGATACACGGAGCCTCGGGGCGCCAGCGTGCCGAGTTTGATCTTGACCGGTTCTTGCGCCGCGGAATTACCACTCAGCGCCGGGTTTAAGCACAAGAGCAAGGCCATCGGCAAAATTTTCAAAATTTTCGTCCACATATTGATCTCCTTTCTTATTGAGAAAATAGTTGGTCCGTACGCTGCAGCAGCCAGCGCGCCCGGCGTTGCATCACGACGTTTGCAAGTCTCCATTGCGGCGCGGCCTCAGCGTTGACGGCAAGCGCACGTTGCAGCAGAACCTGGAACTCCGCGCGGTTTTGATTGGCCACGCACACCGCTTCAGCAAACGCAACGTACGGTGCGACTTGTTGGCCTTGGGTCAATTCCAAAGCGCGTTCAAAGTGTTTGGCAGCGCGGCTTTCGGTATCGCGACCGCTTCCCGGCCGGCCCATTTCGTAGCTAATTAGAAAAACGTGAATCGCCCCGTCGTTAAAGCTCTCGTTGAGTTCGAGCGCCCGGTAAATAAGGGCGTCGACCGCGGGCAGGTCGGCTAAGAGTTCGGGGTTATCCTTGGATAATGAGATGGCAGCGGCCCACGAGACTGCCGTCCAATAAAGTAGCGCAACGTCGTCGACCGAGGTTACGCGCAGGGCCGCGGTTGGATTCGACCGCAACGCAATTGCAAGGCCGGGGTGCGCGGCATCAAGTCCACGCAGGCCATAATCACGGGCGCGGATATAAAGACGCCGCGCACGGTTGTGCAATTTTGCAGCAGCGCTGACATCTTGGTCTTCGATCACATCCGCATCCTGTTGGACGAATGCGTATGTGTATTGCGTGAACCCGCTGGCGGCAGCCAGCAGCAATCCCTGATGCCTCGGGCTTTGACTGAGCAAGCTCTCTGTTAGCTTGAGGCTAAACGGCGTAGCGGCACGAATAAGCTCCGGGTCATCGTCCGACGCGTAAGTATTTCCGCCGCTTGCCACGGCATCCGCCACCTTGTTTGTGACAAGGCTCGAGCAGCCAGTGA
This sequence comes from Burkholderiales bacterium, assembly GCA_035518095.1. Classification (NCBI taxonomy): domain Bacteria; kingdom Pseudomonadati; phylum Pseudomonadota; class Betaproteobacteria; order Burkholderiales; species Burkholderiales bacterium. Next base: position 21,686 of record DATIXX010000040.1, read on the forward strand.
TATACAATGCGAACAGTAATAGCGTGACGGCTTTTATTAAGGTCGACTCATAAATCCGCCAAGCCATGCAACTCGTGTGTGTGTCTCTCATTAATTGCTCCTTATCTGGTTCGCCGTTTTGGTATCTGAGGACGAAGCTGCATGTTGTCCTGGCGAGATACGATTGATCGTGGTCGAATACGAAACAACTTGCGGCAAATCCTAGACGGGGCTGACCTACAGACGAGTTACACGTGACTATCAAATGACTTACAAAGCGAAAACAGATGAGTTACACCTGACCGTCAAACGACTTACAAAGCGAAAATAGATGAGTTACAAAAGGAGCAATTCACGCCCTCCGCATCAACAAACTAACCGCTTGTATTTCATGGGTTAACGAACCTGTTCCGTTCCTCGATCTACAGATATCGCCGAACGTTCAGCCAAGTAGTATCATGGCCTTAAAGCGTGCAAGGCCGGCAATCAAGCACGCCGGCTGGAAACGGGGAGTGAGTTCGCTTTGGGGCAGAAAAAGGGGAACTCGTTAATTTTGTTTGCGGCATTGCAAAAAACCATGCAGCCGCGACGACGACGACGTAAATAGCCTGCAACCGTGGAACTAACTGTCTGGTATGTCGTAAAGAAGCATGCCGCTCATTGGCATGAGCGCAAGTGTACTGGCGTGACACTCGCGGGTTCGAATTTGCGTCGAGTTCGGCGGCCCTTTTAACCTCGGTCGATAGAATAGAAATGGACAGAAACCCCGTTTCACTTGCCAAGACGACCCGGCCCAGCCTGTCCGGTATCCTGCCGCGTGATCGCTTGTTCCGTTTATTAGACCAAGCTCGAAAAGGTTCGATATGCTGGGTAACAGGGCCACCTGGCGCGGGGAAAACCACCCTGGTCGCGAGTTATCTCGACTTTAACAAGCTTCCCTGCCTGTGGTACCAGCTCGACGAGGGTGATGCAGACATTGCAACCTTCTTTTATTACTTGGCGCGAGCGGCCGCCCAGTATGAGAAGGGCGAAAACGATCCCCTGCCAGCGCTGACCCGAGAATATCAAGCTGACCCGTCTATATTTACGCGCCGGTATTTTCAGGCACTCTTTCAGCGGTTGGGCGCGCCATTTGTAGTTGTATTCGACGGTTACCACGAAGTCCCGCCACAAGCCGGCTTCCATGAGGTCATGCGCGACGCTTTGTCCGAAATTCCCCCAGGAATGTGCGTTGTTTTGATCAGCCGTAGTGATCCTCCCGCTGCAATGGCACGTCTGCGCGCGAACCGCGCAATAGAGGTAATAGGATGGAATGAATTGCGCTTAACACGAGAAGAATCCGATGCATTCGTGAAGTTACGCGGCGGCCAACTCTCGGACCAAGCACTGCTCGACATCTATAAAAAGACGCAAGGATGGGCTGCGGGCCTTATCCTAATGCTGGAGGGCGCAACGAGCGATGGCGCAATAGCCGATACGCCGGACCTGGCTACACCGCAACTGATATTTGATTATCTGGCGGGCGAAATCTTTCAAAAGTCTGATAAACGCACACAGGATCTACTGATTAAAACCGCGTTTCTACCACAAATGACGGCCCGCATGGCGCAAGATGTGGCGGGTGAAAGCTCGGCAGGTCAAATTCTTGCCGAATTGAGCCGGAATAATTATTTCGTGACATTAAAGCAGGCCAAGCCTGAGCCGGTCTATCAATATCACCCGCTTCTTAAAGAGTTTTTACTGTCGCGAGCGCGGGAGACGTTGGCTGAGAGCACTTACAAAGAATTACAACACCTGTCCGCGCAATTGCTGATAAACGCCGGTCAGACCGAAGACGCTGTTTCTCTGTTGCGCGATAGCCGCGACTGGGAGCAAATGGCTCGCGTTATTGAACAACATGCCGTCTCAATGCTAAACCAGGGACGAGGAGAAACGCTGGCAGATTGGTTGGAATCCATACCGAGAGAATCGTTACAACAGAACCCGTGGATGCTGTACTGGCTGGGTGCCTGCCATGTCCCTTCGGCGCCGCGCGAAGGTCGTTTGTTTTACGAACAGGCTTACGAATTATTCAGATCTCGCGACAAGCCGGATCTGAAAGGCCTGCTTCTTTCCTGCTCCGGGGTCATGAACTCAATCATGTACGAGCTGGACGACTTTGCACTACTGGATCGCTGGATCGCCAAGGTCGAGGAGCTTTCACGCGGCCACGGTGCATTTCCGGAGCCTTCGATTGAAGCCCGCGTAACCTGCAGCATGTTTATGTCGATGATTATGCGGCAGCCGCATCACCCCGATCTTGAGAGTTGGGTGCAACGCGCTCTCAACCTTTCGCCCAATGTGAAGGACCCGAACCAGCGCATTTACATCGAATCACTGGTAGCCATCAGCATCGTATGGGTAGGTCATTTCCAAAAAACAGATGAGCTTTTAAGTTCGATAAGACAACTGGCTCAATCCCCCCAGGTAACTCCCTTCTCTTTGATCTTGTTGAAGAACGTCGAGGCGATGTATTACATGATGACTGCGGACCATAAACAATGCCTTAAAACCGTGCGCGAAGGACTGGAAATCGGGCAGGCCAACGGAATTAGCGTCTGGAGTTACCATTTGCTGGCCTACGGCGCACTGGGAGCGCTGGGAGCCGGCGATCTTGACGCCGCTGCCCGACTCTTAAAACAAATGGACGCGCATCCGGAGCGAGTTGGACGCTTCGGGTTATGTTTGTATCATTATTGTTCTGCCTGGGAAGCAATGCTCAAACAGGATACGGTGCGCGCGTTTCATCACCAGAAGATGGCGCTGAAAATGTCCATTGAGGTCGGCGCGCCGTACTTTGAGGTTATTTCCCGCATCGGATTGGGCCAGATACTGCTGGAATGCGGCGACAAAGCGAAGGTCGCAATACATCTTGAGCAAATTCATGATCTCACTCGCAATATCAAGAATCATCACCTGGAATTTATGGGTCTGCTGAGTTTCGCCCAGATGGCGCTTGAGCACGGAAGGCCTCGGCCCGGTTTTAAAGCCTTGCGCTATGCGCTTTCTTTGGGCCGGCAATACGGTTACATGCATGTCTTCTGGTGGCAACCGGCCGCGATGTCACGCCTGTGCTGCTATGCGCTCGAAGAAAATATAGAAGTGGATTACGTCAAGAAATTGATTCGCACCCGAAAACTGCCGCCCGACACCAAGTCAAGCGAGCTCGATAATTGGCCGTGGGGTTTTAAGATTTTTACCCTGGGTCAGTTCAAACTGCTGAAAGATGATGCGCCGATTGAACTTTCCGGCAAGGCGCAACACCGTCCGATGGACTTTTTAAAAGTTCTTGTCGCCCACGGAGGAAAGGGAGTAACCGAGGAGCATTTCACCGATGCTTTATGGCCGCGCATTGACGGCGACTCCGCGCATCGTTCATTTACTACGACATTGCACAGGTTACGCAAGCTGCTGGGCGAGGATAAAGCAGTGGTGCTGCGCGAAGGCCGGGTTAAACTGGACGAGCGGTATTGCTGGCTGGATACTTGGGCGCTGGAAGAAGTGCAGACCACGATCGACGAACTTTTCAAAGCGCCGCACCAACGCATTGACGGCGACAAAGTGGCCTGGCTCGAACAAAAGCTGCTGACTCTCTACGCCGGGCCTTTCATGGGCAATGAAGCTGAACAACCCTGGTATATTACGACGCGAGAGCGCCTGCGCAACAAATTCATTCGATCAATGAGTGAGATTGGAAGATACTGGGAGCAGGCCGGAGAATGGGACAAGGCAATTGGTTGTTACCAAAGAAGCCTGGAAGCAGACAACCAGGCGGAAGGTTTCTACCGCAATCTTATGATTTGTTACGAACAGCTGGGACGCCGGGCCGAAGCGCTCGAAACCTATAACCGCTGCCGCAAAACACTGCACGGGGTTCACGGCGTTGAGCCATCGTCTGAAACCAAAGCGGTGTATGAAAAGCTGATGCAGCAGAATTAGTTCGCGGCCGCCAGCAGCCTTTCAGAAAATCT